>NZ_JBVHUE010000002.1:104426-134935 GCF_055565515.1 Streptomyces sp. NPDC028419
CCCCGCCGCCCTGCGCGTCAGACTAGAGAGGGGAGCTGCTCTCGGGCGGTTTCTTTTTGGGGGGGGGGGGGGGGCGGCCCCACCGCCCCCCCACCATCCGCGTCCCCTGCTCCACCGCGGCCTCGGGCTGGCGGGCGCCGTTGATCGCTTGGGAGCGCCACACCAGGCGGGCCCTGGCCCCGCCGTACCAGCCCATCCGGTAGGCGGAGACGGTGAACCGCGGCGCGGTGGTGGACACGTACAGGCCGAAGGACTCGCCCGGCAGGACGCTCACCCGGTCGGCGAAACCCTCGATCGCCCGCGCGGGCCCGGCCTTGGCCACGCCCCAGTCGGCGTTGCCCGGCCGCGCGTTCTCGGCCTTGACGTCGAAGGCGTGCGGTCCGGCCGGATCGCCGGCCCCGGCGGAACCGGACGGCTTCGACGCGCCGCTCGGCGTGCGGCCCGCGCCCGCGCCGTCGGTGGAACCCGACCCGTCCGCACAGCCCGCGACGGCCCCGAGCCCGGCCACCGTGGCCGCACCCGTCGCGATCGTGAGGAACCGCCGCCTGGCCGCGCCTCCACCGTCCCCTGCCTTGTGCGTCTGATCCATGAAGGGCACGGTATGTCACCCGTTCGGATCAGTTCGAACCGGGCGCGGCCCCGCGCGTCAGCCCAGGCGCACCACCACTTCCTGGGCGGCCCCGGCCGCTCGGGTGAGGTCGGCGAACCCCAACCGCAAGGCGGCGCCGGGGACGGCCGAGACCACCCCGGCGGAGCGGGTGACGACCTCGGCGACGGGCCGGTGCCACACCACGCTGAGCGCCGTCTGTGTCCGGGACGGATCGCTGACGCGGACCGTGGCCGTCCCGTCGGGCCGCTCCCGGACGGTCACCGAGCAGGGCCCGCCCGCCTCGACCGGACCGGCCGTCCCGGCCTGCCAGAGGTTGACCCCGGTGAACCCCAGGGACGGGACGGTGATGCCCTGGGCCACCTCCGAGTTGGCCAGGACGGTCAGCCACCCCGCGGCGGCGGCCCGGGAGGCGGTCTGGGCCGCCGTGGCGCCGGGGAGCACCTGATGGACATACGACCCCGCGCTCGGATCGGTGCCGTGGTCGTACCAGAGCGTCAGGTAGCGCCGGGTCAGCGCGGTGGTGGAGCCGTTCCGGTTGATGTCGCTCCAGCGTCCCGTGCGCTGCTCCCGCAGGGCCTTGAACCCGCCCGCCCCCGCCATGACGTACCCACCGAACCCCGCGAGGTGGGCCCAACCGGGGGAGGAGAAGGCGGCCGACCAGCCCGGGGTGGTCGGCTGGAGCGCGCCGCCGACGGTCAGCGCGTGCGTACCGGCGGCCCCCAGATTGCGGTTGTCGATGACCGACTCGACCACCGCGCCGTCCGCGGCCCGGATGCCCGCGCCCAGGCACACGATCGTGTCGGCGAGGAAGAACCAGGACTTGCGGGCCGTGAGGGTGCTGGACAGGCCCCGCAGGTGCTGCCCCACCGAGGCGAACTCTCCGTCCGTGCAGCCTCCCACCCACACGGCGTCGGGCCGTGAGGCTCCCCAGTCGCCTCCCGCGCCGTCGGCCAGCACCTTGCGCGAGACGGTGGTTCCGGGCAGTCGGTAGGGATCGACCGTCGGCCAGAAGGCGTCCGCGTACTGCCCGTTGCCATAGGTCGCGCCCCACCAGCAGAGCATCCCGCTGCCGGTGTGCCAGCCCCGCAGGTTCTCCCCGTTGCCCGTCTCGTAGTGGGTGATGCGGCGGGAGGCCATGGCCAGGGAAGCCGCCCAGTCGGGCCGCCGGTGCGTGGCCCGGTCCATCGCACCGAACAAGCGGTGGCCGACCGGCTCGGCCGCCGCCGGCACGGCCGGATCGCCCTCCACCTCGGCCAGCCGGGCCAGGGCGGAGAGGGGCAGGGACTCGTCGGCGAGCGGGCGCCTGTAGTAGTCCCGCGCCATCCAGCCCTTCACCAGCGCCCGCCATCGGGCCCGCTCCGCGGCGCTCGCCCCCTCGCCGAGCAGCAGGATCCCGGCGAGCAGTGCGTGGCCCCGGGCGTGGTCGTCCTGCGGCACCTGCCGGACGTCCGCCGCGGCCAGCCCCCGACTGATGGCCCGGCCGCTGACGCAGTCCATGGCCAGACCGTTGAAGAGGAAGGGGGCCCAGGCCCCCTCCACCGCATCGAAGACGACCTGCGCCCCGGGATCGACTACGGCCCAGGGTGTCCCCTTCAGCAGGCCCGACAGCAGGCCCACACCACCGAGCAGCACCGCACCGTAGGTACCCGCATAGGGCACCCACGTGTGCTGGAGGAACGACCCGTCGCGGTAGAGGCCGTCCCCCGCGGTGACGTAGGGGAAGACCGGAGCGAGGGCGTCACGAGCCAGAGCGATCTTGGCCGACTGCTTGCCGACCACCCCGCGCACCGCCAGCACCCGACACAGGTCCACCCGGTTCGCACCGGTGCTGGTCCCGGTGTAGGACCCGACCACGGAGTCCGGCACGAAGTGGTCCACGGCCGCGCAGGATCGCGTCAGCCGCGTCGGCGACAGCTGGTCGTACAGGAGCACGCAGAGGTCCAGCAGCGCCTGCGGAGCACCGATCTGCCAGCAGTACCAGTTGCCGTAGGGCGCCTGCCCCGCGTGGTAGGCCCGCGCGTGCAGGTGGTCCAGCCCGGTGAGCAGGGCCGAGAGCAGCGCCCCCGAGCCGGTGGTCCCCGTCCCGGGCCGGACGTAGGCCTCCGCCATCGTCCGCAGCCGGTAGTAGCTCTGCATCAGCATCTCGGGATCGGTGGAGAACACCAGATCGGGCCAGAGGGAACCGGCGGCCGGCGACATGGCCGCCACCCAGCCTCCAGCCATCTCGCCCAGTGCGGTCAGCCTCGAGCGGAACGGCTCCGCTCCGGTGGGCAGATCACCGCCCAGCACGAGAGCGCGCCACACCGCCCGCATGCCGTCGTGGACGTCCCCCACGGCCTGCGCGGCCGCCTGCCCGGCGGGTGTGCCGAGCAAGAGCGCGCCCCCGCCCGCGGTGGAGAGGAAGGCCCGCCGACTCCATACTTCCGTCATCGCCAACTCCTTTCGCCCCGTGGATCCAGCGACGCTCCAGGGGCCATCGACCGACCGGTCATTCGACGTGTTCGCGGTAGCGCTCGATCACCTCCCGCAGCACGTCCGCGCCATCCCGGGCCCACAGGCCCGGCTGGAAGATCTCCACCTCGACCGGCCCCGCGTACCCGGCGGCGTCGGCCAACTCGCGAAAGGCCCGCAGATCGATGCTGCCGTCGCCGAGCTGCCCCCGGCCCAGCAGCACCCCTTTGGGCAGCGGAGTGACCCAGTCCGCCACCTGCACGGACACGATCCGCCCACCCTCACCGGCCCTGCGCAGGTCCACGGGGAGCCGCTCGTCCCACCACACGTGGTAGGAGTCGGCCACCACCCCGACCTGCTCGGCCGGGAACTGCTCGGCCAGGTCGAGCGCCTGGCCGAGGGTGGACACCACGCACCGGTCCGAGGCGAACATCGGATGCAGTGGCTCGATGCCCAGGCGCACCCCGTGCGTCGCCGCCCAGGGGGCCAGCTCCCCGAGGACCGAGGCGATCCGCAGCCGCGCCCCGACCAGGTCCCGGTCCCCGGGGGGCAACCCGCCCGAGACCAGCACCAGCGTGTCGGCGCCCAGCTCCGCGGCCTCGACCACGGCCCGGCGGTTGTCGTCGAGCGCGGCCGCGCGGCCCCGGGGGTCGGCCGCGGTGAAGAAGCCGCCGCGGCACAGCGAACTGACCCGGATCCCCGCCTCCGCGACGAGCTTCGCGGTCTCCCGTACCCCGAAGGCCCGCATCGGATCGCGCCACAGCCCGACGGCCGTCACCCCGGCGGCCGCGCATCCGCTCACCAGCTCCGGAACGGACCATTGCCGGATGGTCTCCTGATTGAGGCTCAGCCGGGCCGGCGCCCCGGTCACGACGCCACCCCGTGCACCGCGAGGAGGTGGCGCATCCGCTGCTCCGCCCGCTCCGGATCGGGGAACAGGCCCAGCAGGTCGGCGCGTTCGTAGGCGGTGGCGAGATGGGGGAGCGAGCGCGCCGACTGGAGGCCGCCCACCATCGTGAAGTGGTCCTGGTGGCCGGCGAGCCAGGCCAGGAGGACCACCCCGGTCTTGTAGTAGCGGGTCGGCGGGGCGAAGAGATGTCGCGCCAGGTCCAGGGTGGGGTCCAGGAGGGCCCGGAAGCCCGCGGGATCGTCGTGGTCCAGGGCGACCGCGGCCCGGGCCGCCAACGGCGCGATCGGATCGAAGACGCCCAGCAGGGCGTCGCTCGCGCACTCCCCGTCCCCCGCGATCAGTTCCGGGTAGTGGTAGTCGTCCCCGGTGTAGCAGCGGACCCCGGTGGGCAGCCGCCGACGGATGTCCGCTTCGCGCCCGGCGTCCAGCAGCGACACCTTGATGCCGTCCACCTTGTCCGGGTGCTCGGAGACGACCTTCAGGAAGACGTCGGTGGCCTCGTCCAGGCCCTCGTGTCCCCAGTAGCCGTGGAGCTCGGGGTCGAACATGGGGCCCAGCCAATGCAGGACCACCGGTCTCGCGCTCTGGCGCAACAGGCCCCCGTACACGTCCAGGTAGTCCTCCGGACCCAGGGCCGCGGAGGCCAGGGCCCGCGAGGCCATCAGGACGGCGGACGCGCCGCAGGCCTCGACATGGGCCAGCTGTGCCTCGTAGGCGGCGGAGATCGCGGCGAGGGTGTGGGCCCCGGCCGGGAGTTGGTCGGTACCCGCACCGCAGAGGATCCGGCCGCCCACGGCCGCGGCGTCCGCGGCGGACCGGCGGATCAGCTCCGCCGCGGTGGGCCAGTCCAGCCCCATCCCGCGCTGGGCGGTGTCCATGGCCTCGGCCACGCCGAGCCCCTGCGCCCACAGCCGGTGCCGGAAGGCGAGCGTGCCGTCCCAGTCGACCGCGGGGCCCGCTCCGGCACAGGCGGCCAGCGGGTCGGCGACCACGTGCGCGGCGGCGTAGAACCTGCGGCTGCGGGCCGGGAGGAAGGAGAGGGGCGCCAAGGGATCCCGGCACGGTTCGTGGAGGCGGAGCCCGCCGTCGGCCGAGGGAAGCCGGATGCTCACAGCGTCACCGCCGGAACCGACAGGCGCCTGCCCTCGGCCGAGGAACGCAGGCCCAGGTCGGCCAGTTGCACGCCGCGAGCTCCGGCGAGCAGGTCCCACTGCCAGGGCTCGTCCCGCACGACGTGTCTGAGGAACAGCTCCCACTGCGCTTTGAACCCGTTGTCCCAGGGGGTGTTGTCCGGGACCTCCTGCCACTGGGCGCGGAACGGCTCGGTCTGGGGAAGGTCGGGGTTCCAGACGGGTTTGGGCGTCATCGCGCGGTGCTGGACGCGGCAGTCGCGCAGCCCGGCCACCGCCGATCCGTGCGTGCCGTCGACCTGGAACTCCACCAGCTCGTCCCGGTGGACCCGCACCGCCCACGAGGAGTTGATCTGGGCGACGGCGCCGCCCTCCAGCTCGAAGATCCCGTAGGCCGCGTCGTCCGCCGTGGCGTCGTAGGGCTTGCCGTCCTCGTCCCAGCGGCGGCCGATGTGCGTGCGGGTCAGTGCCTGCACCGTGCGGACCGGGCCGAACAGCTCGTGCAGCAGGTACTCCCAGTGGGGGAACATGTCGGCCACGATTCCTCCGCCGTCCTGTGACCGGTAGTTCCAGGAGGGCCGCTGCGCGGGCTGCCAGTCGCCCTCGAAGACCCAGTAGCCGAACTCGCCCCGGACGGAGAGGATCTCGCCGAAGAACCCGCCGTCGATCAACCGCTTGAGCTTGAGCAACCCGGGCAGGAAGAGCTTGTCCTGGACCACCCCGTGCTTGACCCCGGCGGCCGCGGCGAGACGGGCCAGCCGCAGCGACGACTCGAAGGTGAGCGCGGTCGGCTTCTCGCAGTAGACGTGCTTGCCGGCGGCGATGGCCAGGTCGAGGGCGGCCTCGCGGGCGCCGGTGACCTGGGCGTCGAAGTAGACCTCCACCTCGGGGTCGGCGAGGACCGCCGCGAGGTCCGTGCTCACGTGCTCCAGGCCGTGCCGCTCGGCGATGGCCCGCAGTGCTGGTTCCCGGCGGCCCACCAGCACCGGCTCGGGCCAGAGCACGGTGCCGTCGCCCAGGTCCAGGCCGCCCTGCTCGCGCAGTGCGAGCAGGGAACGGACCAGGTGCTGGCGGTACCCCATCCGCCCGGTCACGCCGTTCATGGCGATCTTGATCGTCCTGCGCTCCATGGTGTCCTCCTTCGCGTCATCGGGCGCTGATAGAAAGCGCTTTCACTCCGATCAGGCTAGAGCCGCGGAGCACGTCGAGACAAGACTCTTTCGGGTGATAGAAAGCGCTTTCTAAATTTGCGAACATGGAGATCCACACACCGGATGAGACGATGACCCGGGCAGACGGAAGGGGCGGGAAAATGGCGGTGACTCTGGCAGAAGTCGCGGAGCAGGCGGGCGTGTCGCCCGCGACGGTCTCGCGCGTGCTCAATGGCAACTACCCCGTGGCCGGAGGGACCCGGACCCGGGTGGAGCGGGCGATCGAGGAGCTCGGCTACGTGGCGAACGGCCCGGCGCGCGCCCTCGCGGCCGCCACGTCCGACCTGGTCGGCGTCCTCGTCCACGACGTGGCCGACAGCTTCTTCGGGATCCTCGCCGGATCCCTGCAACGAGCGCTCGGCCCGGAGGGCGGCCACCTCGGGAGCCGTCGGCTCGCCGTGGTCTGCAACACCGAAGGCGAACCCGCGGCCGAACTGGCCTACCTGACCCTGCTGGAGGGCCAGCGCGCCGGCGGCGTCGTGCTCACCGGTGGCGCCGTGGAGGAGCCCGCGCACACGGCGGCGCTGACCGCCCGGGTCGCGCGGATGGCCGCCGGCGGCGTCCCCGTGGTGCTCTGCGGCCGTCCCCCGCTGTCGGTACCGGCCGCACTGCCCGTCGCCACCGTGATGTTCGACGACCACGGAGGCGCCTTCCGCCTCGCGGAACACCTGCTGAGCCTTGGGCACCGCCGGATCGCCTACGTCGCCGGGCCGTCCGGACTGAGCACCACCCGGGAGCGACTCGACGGACACCGAGCGGCCCTCCACCGACAGGACCCCGTGCTGGCCGGGGCCTGCGAAGCGCTGACCGTCCACGCGAGCTTCGACCGCCACGCCGGTTATGACGCCACCCGCGAACTGCTGCGTCGCGGCGCGCCCTTCACCGCGGTCGTCGCCGCCAACGACACGGTCGCGACCGGAGTCGCGGCGGCCCTGAGGGAAGAGGGGATACGGATCCCCGAGGACGTGTCCGTGGCGGGCTTCGACGACCTTCCCTTCTGCGTGGACACGGCGCCCGCCCTCACCACCGTCCGAGTGCCCCTGCGCGAGGCGGGCGCGCTCGCCGCGCAGTTGGTCACCGGACGCCGACTGCCCCCGCCCGGCGGCATCACCACGCTGCCCACCGAACTGATGGTGCGCGGCTCCACCGCGCCCCCGCCCCCGGGGAGCCGATCATGAAGTACGCCTTCTCCACCCTGGGCCTGCCCGGCACACCGCTCACGCGGACCGTGGCCCTCGCCGCGACGCACGGATACGACGGCGTGGAACTGCGCGCCCATCCCGAGGAGCCCCTCCATCCCGGGTCCACGTCCGGCGACCGGGCCGCCGCGGTCCGGGCCTTCGCCGCCGCCGGCGTCGGGATCCTCACGGTCGCGGGCTACGCCCGGGTCGCGGCCGAGGGTCCCGACGGACCCGTCCTCGACGAGCTGAGAGCGCTGACCGAGCTCGCCGCCGACCTCGGGGCGCCCTACGTCCGGGTCTTCCCCGGCGCGGGGGGCCCGGCAACCGCCGCTGCCGATGCCCTCGCCGTGCGCAGACTCGCGGCCGCGGCGCCGATCGCCCGGCGCGCCGGCGTCCGGATCCTGCTGGAGACCCACGACTCCCACCGCACCGGGGCCGCCGTGGCAGGAGTCCTGGACCGGGTCGGGCATCCGGGCGCGGGGGCGCTGTGGGACGTGCTGCACACCTGGCTCGGTGGCGAGAGCCCGAGACGGTCGAGCCGGGAACTGTCCGGGCACCTGGGCTACATACAGGTGAAGGACGTGGCCTCGGCGCAGGACCTGACACCCCTGGGGCTGGGCCGCGGGACGCTGCCGCTGGCCGAGGCGGTGGCTGTCGCACCACCGGGCGGCTGGCTCTGCTGGGAGTACGAGAGACGTTGGTACCCCGCGGCCGAGGACCTGCAGGGGTTGCTCTCGGCGGGCCGCGCGTACCTCGCGGGGCTGGTGCGGGCGACGGGGAGGGAGGCGCCTCACGCCGAGTAGGCCAGCCGGCCCGGGTCGACGCCGTAGCGGAAGCCGAGCCCGAGGGCGTAGCGCTCCAGCTCCTCGACGGCCGTGGCCGCCAGACGGTCCAGCTCTCCGCCGAGCGAGCCGGCCACGTGGGGAGTGAGCAGGACGTTCGGCAGATTGAAGAGGGGGGAGGCAGCGGGCAGCACTTCGGGCTCGGTGTGATCGAGTACGGCGTGCAGTCGTCCGGAGAGCAGCTCCTCGGTCAGGGCCGCCGTGTCCACCAGCGCACCGCGGGCGGTGTTGATGAGCGTGGCCCCATCGCGCATCAGGGCGAGCCGCGGGGCGTCCAACAGATGACGGGTCTGCGGCAGGGCGGGGGCGTGCAGGCTGACCACGTCACTGCGGGAGAGCAACTCGTCGAGGGATACGGGCTCGGCGCCCATCGCCTCCAGCTCGGTCGGGTCGGCGTACGGATCGTGGACGAGCACGCGCAGGTCGAAGGCGCGGAGCAGTTCCAGGACCCGTCGTCCGATCAGGGAGGCCCCGACCAGGCCGACCGTGCGACGGTAGTTGCCGACCGTCGGATAGCGGCTCAGCAGGTCGATCGGGCCGCGGGTGGCCCGGTAGAGGTGGGCCGACTCCAGTACGCGCTTGTTGGCGAAGAGGATGGCGGCCAGCGTGTACTCGGCGACGGGCACCGCATTGGCGGCGGCCGCGCTCGAGACGAGCAGACCGCGCTCCCAGCAGGCCTCGGTCACATGGTGTTTGACACTGCCGGCCGCGTGGACCACGGCGCGGAGCCGGGGCATGCGCGTCAGCGCCGCCGCGTCCAGCGGCGGGCAACCCCACCCGGTCAGCAGCACCTCGGCCGCTGCCAGCCGGTCGCCCGGGAGGGCGCCGGGGCTGGTGGAGTCCGTGAAATCGACGAGGAGGAGATCGAGGTCGACGTCGGCGACCCGGCGCAGCTCGGACAGGGTGCGGGAGTCGCTCAGCACGGCGCTGCGCGTGCCGGGGTTCATGGCGAGCAGGGTGACGGGGCGGTGGATCACTTGACGGCTCCCGCGGTGAGGCCCGAGCGCCAGAACCGCTGGAGGCCGAGGAAGGCCAGGACCAGGGGGACGACGGCGACGAGTGAACCGGTGATGACGAGGGGGTACAGCTCGGGCTGCTGATAGACGCTGCGGTTCCACATGAACAGCCCGAGGCTGACGGGGTACAGCTGTTCGTCGTTGAGCATGGTCAGCGCGCCGTAGAAGTTGTTCCAGATGGCGGTGAAGGTGAACAGGAAGATCGTCACAAACCCGGGCCAGAGCATCGGGAACGACACGTGGGCGAAGACCCGGAGTTCACTCGCGCCGTCCATCCGGGCGGCCGCGAGCACCTCGTCGGGGACGTAGCCCTCGGCGAACACCCGGGCCAGGTAGACCCCGAAGGGGTTGACGAGGGCGGGCACCAGATAGGCCCAGTAGGTGTTCACGGCCCCGGCGGCCGAGGCCATGAGGTAGAGGGGGAGTTGGAGCACGGTCGCGGGGACCAGGACACCGGCGAGGACGACGCCGAAGAGGCGCTCCTTGTGCCGGAAGTCGTAGGCGTGGAAGGCGTATCCGCAGGCCACGCTGATCAGGGCGGACAGGACAGAGCCGACCACGGTGTAGAGGAGGCTGTTGCCGAGCCAGCGGCCGAAGATCCCGTCGTCGTGGGCGAAGAGGTCGCGGAGGTTGGTGAGGAGGTGGAAGTCGCCGAAGGAGTAGGGATCGGTGGAGAAGAGGTCGCGCCGGTTCTTGGTCGCGGCCATGACCAGCCAGGCGAGGGGCATCAGGGTGTAGGCGGCGACCAGCAACAGGGCGGCGTTGACGGCGGCTTTGGAGAGGAGGGCGGAGGGTCCGCCGCGCCGTGCGGGGGGCCGGGTGAGGGTGTGCGTCATGCGTCCCTCCAACGGTTGCCGAGCGTGGTGACGACGTAGGAGGCGGCTGCGGCGACCAGGGTGAGGAGCAGGGCTCCCGCGGCGGCGAGTCCGTAGTCGTGGCTCTTGAAGGCGGCGCTGAAGATGTACATCGTCGGTGACCAGGATTCGCCCATCTCGTTGGCCCGGAGCTGGAGCAACTGCGGTGCGTCGAAGAGCTGGACGGCGCCGACGCAGGTGAACAGCACGGTCAGGATCAGGGTGGGGCGGATGCTCGGCACCTTGACCTGGAAGGCGGTACGGATGGCTCCGGCGCCGTCCATGGTGGCGGCCTCCAGTGTTTCGCGGGGCACGGCCTGGAGTCCGGCGAAGAAAATGATCATGTTGTAGCCCATCCATTGCCAGGCCGAGATGTTCACGACGGACAACAGGGCCTCGTCGCGGCCGAAGAAGTTCCAGGAGAGTCCGGCGCCGTCGAGGACGTCCAGGACCGGGCTCAGGCCGGGTGTGTAGAGGTACAGCCAGATCACGGCGGCGATCAGACCGGGGACGGCGTGCGGCAGGTAGAAGGCGATCTGGAAGAACCGCTTGGCGCGGGCGAGGGCGGAGTCCAGGAGGAGGGCGAGGACCAGGGCGCCGCCGACCATGACGGGGATGTAGAGCAGGCAGTAGACGGCGACATGGCGGAAGGAGGCCAGGAAGAGGGGATCGGTGAGGGCGTTCGCGTAGTTCCCGAAGCCGCTGAACACGCGTTGCGTGCCGCCGAAGCCGAGGCCGGACTGTTCGTCGTGGAAGAGGCTCAACCAGCCGGCGTAGGCGATGGGGGCGACCGTGACCAGGGCGAAGAGGAGGAAGAAGGGGGCCATGAAGAGGAGCGGGGCGGAGCGGCTCCGCGCCGGGGCCCTGCCGGGCGGGGTGGCGGGGGCGGAGGTACGGGTCGCGCCGCCCTGCCCGCCCGGCTCCGTCCGGTCCGCGGGCGCCGGCGCCCGGCCCGATGGGCTCTCGGGCGCCGAGACCACCCCGGCCGCTTCAGGCTTCCCGGTCGCCCCGGTCGCCCCGGTCGCCCCGGTCGCCTCAGGCGCGTCCGGCGTGTCAGGCGCCCCGGTCGCCTGCGGCTTCCCGGTTGTCCCGGGGAGGGGGGTGGGCGGGGGCATCAGTTGGCCAGGCCCAGGCCGCGGGCCTTGATGGCCTTCTCGGCGGCCGTCTGGCCCTCGCTCAGGGCCTTGAGCTGGTCGGCGCCGGCCGCGTTCTGCGCCGCGTTGACCTGGAGGTGCGTCGGGCCCCAGGTCCAGCCGGGCACGATGGTGTCCGCCGCCGCGCCGGCGAGGGCGTAGGGGTCCTGCCCGGCGAAGTACGTGGTGTCGAAGAGCTTGGCGGCCGCCACCCGCATCTCCGGGTTGGCGGGCAGGGCGCTGCTGGGGGCCTTCAGCGAGCTGAGCCGGGCCTTGACGGCCTCCGGGTCGGTGGTGACCCAGGCGATGAACTCCGCCGCGGCCTTGGTGTGCTTGCTGCCCTTGGGCACGATGTAGGAGGTGCCGCCGTACATGCCGGTGGCGGGCTTCCCGTCCCAGGTCGGCAGCGGGGCGATGCCCCACTTGCCCTTGAGGTCCGGGTAGCTCGCGAGGAACGTACCGGCCGTCCAGGCGGCGCCGATGACGGTCGCGACCTGGCCCGACGAGCGTTCCTTCGCCTCGCCCTCGCCCCACAGGGGGGTCTTCGAGGCGAGCCCGGACGACAGCAGGCCGTTCCAGTACGAGGCCACCTTCTGGGAGGCCGGATCATTGATGGCGACCTTCCACTTGTCGCCTTCCGTTCCGTACCACTTGGCGCCCGCCTGCCAGGAGAGGCCGGCGAGGACGGCGGGGTCGCCGCCGCCGAAGTTGGTGATCCGGACCGCCGGGTCGGCCTTGTTGATCTTCTCCGCGGCCTGCTTGTACTCCTCCCACGTCGTCGGCACGGCCACCCCGTGCTTCTCGAAGATGTCCTTGCGGTAGAAGAGTTCGAGCGGGGTGACGTCGAAGGGCACCGCCCAGGTCTTGCCGCCGAGTCCCACCAGGGACTGGACCGCCTTCGGGAACTTCTCGGCGACGAGCTTGCCCGAGGTCGCGCTCAGGTCCTCCAGGTTGCCGCCGCTCGCGAACTCCGGGAGCGAGGAGTAGTCCATCGTCGCGATGTCCGGCGCGTTGCCGCCCTTGACCGCGTTGGAGAGCTTGGCCGCCCCGTCCGGTCCGCCCGGCACGGCGGAGAAGGTCACCTGGATGTTCTTGTGCGTCTTGTTGAAGGCGTCCACGGTCTGCTGCGCGCCCGCACTGGAGGACCAGTAGGTGAGGGCGACCGGCTGGTCGGCCGACCCCACCGGTTCGGCGGCCGTACCCGTCCCCTGCTCGCCGCCGCACGCGGTGGCGAGCAGGGCCAGCGAGGCGACCGAGGCGGTGAGGGCGAGACGCGACAGACGGGAGGACGGCGAGCGGGACGGCAGGCGGGACGACAGGCTGCGCGGCATGTTTCGACTCCTACGGACGACCGCTGCGGGCGGCGGATGGGAGAACGCGGCCCATCTTTTGTGCGAACGCGCACACCGTCAAGAGCGAACGTGCAATTCGATCGAAACAATCAGTCAATCCTGTCCTTTATGAGCGGATGGTCAGTCGGGGGAGCAGTTCCAGGTGCTGACGCGGGCCGCCCTGGGTCCCGTACGCCGCCCCGTCGGCCCCGGACAGCCGGTCCAGCAGCAGCTCCGCCGCCCGCGCGCCGACCTCCCGCTTGGCCGGGGCGACGGCCGAGAGCGGTACGTCCGCCAGCCCCGCCACCTCGTCGTCGTACGTGATCACCGCCAGGTCCTCCGGCACCCGCACGCCCCGCGCCTGGAGCCGGGGGATCAACATGATCGCGTCGGTGTCGCTGTGGATCAGCGCCGCCGTGACCCCGCCCGCGGCCCCGCCCCCCGACACCGCCGCGCACAGGTACTCCAGCGTCCGCGCGAAGCGGTCGGCCACCGACAGTTCCGCGACCGGCGTCGCACCCGGTCCGACCGGTGGCCACGGCGGCGCCGGTTCCAGGCCCAGCGCCGTGACGGCCGCCTCGTACCCGGCCCGCAGCCGCGCGCTCGTCGGCGTCTCCTGGCAGGCCAGCGCGATCCGCCGGTGCCCCAGCTCGACCAGGTGCTGCACGGCCCGCGCAGCGCCGTGCGCGTGGTCCGACACCACCCGGTCCAGCGCGGCCGCCGGATGTCCGGGCGGGGCCCAGCGCTCGACCAGGACGGTGGGAACCGGCAGCTCGGCGGTCCACGCCCCCTCGCCGGGCCCCGGCGAGCCGGTGTCCCAGTTCGGGGTCAGCAGGAGCCCGTCCGCACCCGTCGACAGGAGCCGGTCCGCCTGCGTCCGGTCCTCGCCCGGCAGGTACCGGGTCAGCCCCACGGTCAGCCGCGCGCCCCGCGCCTCGACCACCTCGCGCGCCCCGCGCACCACCTCCGCGTAGTAGTACTCGGTGGTCGGCACGACCATGCCCACCACCAGACCCGCGCCGCCGCCCGGCCCGGACGGGCCCGCCGCGCCCCGTACGCCGGACTCCGCCGCCCGCTCCGGACCCGTGCCCCCCGGCGCCGCGCGCTCGACCCGGCTGATCGTCCCGTGCAGCCGCTGGATCTCCCCCCGGGCGGCCATCGCCTCGACGTCCCGCCGCAGCGTGACGGGGGAGACGCCCAGTTCCCGGGCCGCGTCGGTCACCCGCACGCTGCCCCGGGCCCGGACGAGCGCGAGCACCTGCGCCTGGCGCTGGTCTACATGTGGTCTCAACGGGTCCCCCTGGGGCGTGGGTGGTGGTCGGCGTTCTCGTGCTCTCCCGTCAGCATAGTGAACAGGGAGCGCCGAAACGATCGATTCGATCGTTTCCGATCAACTCGACATTGACGGCGTGCGGGCCGCGTTCATATATTCGGCCTCGTCCGGCACCCCTCGCACCGCACGGCACGGGAGTCAGCGCATGCTCACGCACGACCAGGACGGATTCCGGCGCGCAGGCCGGCCCCACCGCGTCATCTCCGGAGCCCTGCACTACTTCCGGGTCCACCCGGACCTGTGGGAGGACCGGCTCACCCGGCTGCGCGCCCTCGGCGTCAACACCGTGGACACCTACGTCCCCTGGAACTTCCACGAGACCGCCCCCGGCAAGGCCGACTTCACGGGCCCCCGCGACCTCGCCCGCTTCCTGCGCACCGCCCAGGACCTCGGCCTCGACGCCATCGTCCGCCCCGGCCCGTACATCTGCGCCGAATGGGACTTCGGCGGCCTGCCCGCCCGCCTGCTCGCCCAGGACGGGCTGCACCTGCGCTGCTCCGACCCGCGCTTCGAGGCCGAGGTGGACGGTTGGTTCGACCTCGTGCTCCCCGAACTGGTGCCGCTGCTCACCAGCCGGGGCGGCCCGGTGGTCGCCGTGCAGATCGAGAACGAGTACGGCTCCTACGGCAACGACACCCGTTACCGCGCCCACGTCGAGCGGGCCCTGCTGGAACGCGGGGTGGACTGCCTGCTGTTCACCGCCGACGGGCCCGAGGACGCGATGCTGCAAGGCGGCACGGTCCCCGGTCGCCTCGCCACGGCCACCTTCGGCGCGCGCCCGACCGAGCGCCTGGAGGTGCTGCGCCGCTACCAGCGGACCGGGCCGCTGGCCGCCATGGAGTTCTGGCTCGGCTGGTTCGACCACTGGGGCGAGGACCACCACGTCCGCGCCGTGGACGAGGTGGCGGCCTCGCTCGACGAACTCCTCGCCACCGGCGCCTCCGTCAACCTCTACATGGCCCACGGCGGCACCAACTTCGGCTTCTGGGCCGGCGCCAACCACACCGGGTCCCGGCCCGGCGAGGCCGGCTACCAGCCGACCGTCACCAGTTACGACTACGACGCCCCCATCGGGGAGGCCGGCGAACTGACCGCCAAGTTCCACGCCTTCCGCGAGGTCATCGGCAAGTACGCCCCGCTGCCCGAGGGCCCGCTACCGGCGCCGCTGCCGCGGCTGGCGCCCGCGCTCGCCGCCCCGACGGGTCGTGCCCCGCTCGCCGCCCACCTCGACGTGCTCTCCACGGTCGTGCGCCGGCCCGCGCCGGAGCCGATGGAGAAGCTCGGCCAGGACTTCGGGATGATCCACTACCGGACCACCATCACCGGGCCCCGCCCCGCCATGCCCGTGCGGATCGACGGCCTCGGCGACCGCGCGTACGTCTTCGCCGACGGCGTGCGGCTCGGCGTCCTCGACCGGAACGCTCCCGACGAGGGGCTCGACCTGCCGGTCGGCGAGGCCGGGGTGGTGCTCGACGTCCTCGTCCGCGCCCAGGGCCGGGTGAACTACGGGCCGCTGCTCGACGACCGCAAGGGCATCTGGCGCGGGGTGCGCCACGGTCACCAGCACCTGTTCGAGTGGGAGATACGGCCCCTGCCGCTCACGGACCTCACCGCCTTGGAGTGGACGGCCCCGGCCCCGGCCCCGGCTTCCGGAGCCACATCGTCCCCCGAGCCTGACCCCGGCCCCGCCTTCCACCGTTTCTCCCTCACCGTCCCGGCGCCCGCCGACGGCTTCCTCGACCTCACCTCCTGGGGCACCGGCCTGATCTGGCTCAACGGCTTCCTCCTCGGCCACTACGACACCCCGCGCGGGCCCCAGCGCACGCTCTACGCCCCCGCCCCGCTCTGGCGCGCCGGCGAGAACGAGGTGGTCGTCCTCGAACTGGAGCGGCCCGGCGCCGACCTGCCCCTGCGCGACGAGCCCGACCTCGGCCGGCGGAAGGTCGTCACCCTGGAGTGAGGGGGCCACGCCGGCCGCGTCGCTCCGCCGCCCTGGTCGAGGGGCTCTTCGACCAGGGCCGCGTCGCCGGATCGGCGCCCCCGCAACGCCGTACGCCGCCCCCCCCCGGGCGGGGGAGACGGCGTACGGCGTACGGCGCGTGGGCGGACGGACGGGCCGGCGCGGTCTCAGGACACGATGTCCTTGCGGGCGAACCCCCGGAAGGCCAGGGCGAAGAGCACCAGCGCGTACGACACCGACACCGCGGCCCCCTTCACCATCCCGCCCCACTCCAGGTGCGGCTGGAGGGCGTCGGCCCACGCGAACTGCCAGTGCGCCGGCAGGAACTCCCGCCACGACCCGAGGGCGGTCACCGCGTCCAGGACGTTGCCGACGATGGTCAGCCCGACCGCCCCGCCGACCGCGCCCAGCGGCGCGTCCGTCCGGGTCGAGAGCCAGAACGCCAGACCGGCCGTGACCAGTTGCGAGACGAAGACGAAGGCGACCACCAGGGCGAGGCGCGGCAGCGTCTCCCCGGCCGGCAGCTCGCCGCCGGTCGGCAGCTTCAGCGGTCCCCACCCGTAGGCCGCGGTGCCCGCCGCCAGCGCCACCACCGGCAGCAGCACCATCGCCGCCAGGCTGAAGCCGAGAGCCACCACCAGCTTGCTCCACAGCAGCCGGGCCCGGGGCACCGGCGAGGCGAGCAGGTAGCGCAGCGAGGACCAGCTGGCCTCCGAGGCGATCGTGTCCCCGCAGAAGAGGGCGACCGGGACCACCAGCAGGAAGCCCGCCGAGACGAAGAGGCAGGTCGCCGCGAAGTTCGCGCCGGACGCGGTGGCCGTGTCGATCAGGGTGATCCGGCCGTCCCGGCCCCCGCCGCCGTCCTGGGAGCCGCCCACCGCGAACGCGATGATCATGATGAAGGGCAGTGCGGCCAGCACCCCGCCCATCACCAGCGTGCGGCGCCTGCGCCACTGCCGCAGGGCCTCGACCCGCAGCGGCAGCGTCCGGCTCGCCTGGTACCCGGGAGCCACTTCCTGTACGGCGCTCACGCCGGACCTCCGATCAGGGTCAAGAACGCGTCCTCCAGCCGCCGGTGCGGCCCCACTCCGCTCACCGGCACCTCCAGCCGGACGAGTTCGGCGATGAGCTGGGTGGCGGTGGCGCCGTCCAACCGGACGAGCAGGCCGTCCTCGGCCGCCACCACGGACTCCACGCCCTCCAGGGCCGCCACCTTCTCGACGGCCGCGTCGGCGACCGGCCCGGCCAGGGTCACCAACAGGGTGTCCCCGCCACCGGTGATCTCGGCCACCGGTCCGGCCTGGACCAGCCGTCCGCGGTCCATGACCACCAGGTGCGTACAGGTCTGCTCGACCTCCGACAGCAGGTGACTGGAGACGATCACGGTCCGACCGGCCGCCGCGTAGCGGATCATCACGTCGCGCATCTCGCGGATCTGCGGCGGATCCAGACCGTTGGTCGGCTCGTCGAGGATCAGCAGGTCCGGCATGCCGAGCATGGCCTGCGCGATGGCGAGGCGCTGCCGCATGCCCTGCGAGTACGTGCGCACCGCGCGCTCCAGCGCGTCGCCGAGCCCGGCGATCTCCAGGGCCTCGTCCATGTGGGAGTCCGCGGTCGGCCGGCCGGTGGCCTGCCAGTACAGCTCCAGGTTGGCGCGGCCCGACAGGTGCGGCAGGAAGCCCGCGCCCTCGACGAAGGCGCCGACCCGCGAGAGCACCGGGGCCCCTGCGCGCACGGCGTGCCCGAAGACCCGGATCTCGCCCGCGTCCGGGGTGATCAGCCCCATCAGCATGCGCAGCGTGGTGGTCTTGCCGGCGCCGTTGGGACCGAGCAGCCCGAGGACCTGGCCCTTCTCGACCCGCATGGACAGGTCGCGGACCGCGTAGCGGTCCTGCGCCTTCGCGTACCGCTTGGTCAGTCCGGTGATCTGGAGCGGTACGCCGTCCAGCGCGGCCTCGTGCTCCGGCCCGCCGGGCGCGTCACCGCCGGGGACGCCCGCCCCGGAGCCGCTGCCGCGCCGGCGGAAGCCCAGGAGCGCGGCGGCCAGTACGGCCGCGCCGAGCGGCAGCCCCCAGGTCCAGGCGGGCAGCCCGGCCGAGGCGGTGCGCACGTCGTCGGCGACCGGCACGGTGAGGATCCCGTCACCGGTGGAGACGGTGTACGTCGCCGGGGCCGCCGGCGTGGCGTACCCCAGGTCGGTCGCGGCGACCACCAGGCGCAGCCGGTGGCCGGGCTGGACGCCGTAGTCCACGGCGGGGAGCGCCAGCTTCACCTCGGCGCCCTGAGCGGCGTTCTCCACCCGGACGGGTGCGACCAGCTGGCTGGGCAGCACCTGCTGGCGCCCGTCAGGTCCGACGTCGTACACCTTGCCGAAGAGGACGGCCGAGCCGTCCGCGGCGCTCGACCTCACCTTGAGGGTGACGGTCGGCGTGCCGGTGATGCGCAGTTCCCGCTCCACCGGCTTCGACTCGAAGCTCGCGTACTGCCCGGGGAAGTCGAGGGCGAAGCTCGCGCCGAGCCCGGCGAGCTGGCCGCCGATCCCCGGCAGCGAGGAGAGGGCGGGGGGCGCGCCGCCCGCCGGGTTGGCGAAGGTCTGCTCGGTGCCGGTCAGGGCGATCTTCCGCCCGTCGGACACGAGCCCCGGGTAGTGGTCGTCGAAGGCGCCGCGCAGCTTCACCTTGCCGTCGGTGGAGTCGATCCCTCCGGTGCGCGACACCCGGAACAGCGGGCCGGTGTCCACGGTCGCGTCCTGCTTGAGGTAGCGGTCGAACCAGGCGGTGACCCGGCCCCGGACGCGGTCCTCCTCCGACATCCCGCCGTCGTGGCCGCCCGCGGCCCAGTCCACCGCGACGGGCGCCCCGTTCTTCGCGAGCGCTGTGGCCATGGCGTCGGCCTGGCCCAGCGGGAAGAGGGAATCGGCCTGCCCCTGCACGATCAGCGCGGGTGCCCCGATCCGGTCCCCGACCGCGGCCGGGCTGCGGCGTTCCAGCAGCTCGCGGGCCTGCTGGTCGGGTTTGCCCGCCACCGCCACCCGTTCGTACATCGCGCACAACTCCGGCTGGAAGCGCCCGCAGCCGGGGGCGGCGAGGGGATCCACCGGTCCACCGGCACCGCCCGCGCCGCCCGCACCTCCCGCACCGGGGGCGCCGCCGGGCTGCACGCCGTTCGCGGAACCGGTCGTGAAGAACACCCCGGCCCAGAGCTTCTTGAAGACGTCGTTCGGGAAGAGGGAGTCCGCGAGGCTCCAGTAGGTGATCTCCGGGGCGATCGCGTCCACCCGGTGGTCGTAGCCGGCCGCGAGCAGCGAGATCGCGCCGCCGTACGAGGCGCCGGTCACGCCCACGCGCGGGTCCCCGGCCCCGTCGAGTCGGACCTCGGGCCGGGTGGCGAGCCAGTCGATGAGCCGGGAGACGTCCTTGACCTCGTGGTCGGGATCGTTGAGGCCGATCTTGCCGCCGGACCGGCCGAAGCCGCGGGCCGACCAGGTCAGCACGGCGTACCCGTCGCGGGCCAACTGCTCGGCCTGGTCCCGGACGTCGTCCTTGCTGCCGCCGAAGCCGTGGGCGAGCAGCACGGCGGGGCGCTTCTCCCCGCCCCCGGCGGTGAAGTAGGAGGTGTCGATCGCGGCGCCGGGCATGTCGACCATGCGGTCCTGGCGGTGCACGGCCGGCGCGCCGTCGGCCGAGGCCGCGGCGGTCCAGGTACCGGCCCCCGCCACGACGGCGAGCGCGGCGGCGCCCGCGAGCAGGCGGCTTCTGCGGCGCCGGGGGAGTCGGAGCTTCATACGGAGACCCTAATCGCCCGGGCGCCCCGGCCGGGGCGCCCACGGGCGGACCTCCGTACCTCCTTGAGGACTACTCCGCCCCGCCCGGCGTACCGCGGGCGCGGTACGCCCGGCCGCGGGAGGATGGCTCCATGCTGCTGGCCGAGGTCGCGCGGGTATCCCGGGAGGTGGCCGGGACCCCCGCCCGGTCGGAGAAGGTCGCGTTGCTGGCCGAGCTGTTCGCGGCCGCTCCCGCCGACGAGGCCGCCCTGGTGATCTCCTACCTCGCCGGGCGGCTGCCACAGGGGCGCCCCGGCGTCGGCTGGCGGGCGCTGAGCGCGCGGACCGCGCCCGCCGCGGAGGCCACGCTGACCGTGCGCGCGGTGGACGAGGCGGTGGCCGCCCTGGCCCGGGTCGCGGGGGCGGGCGCGCAGGGGGAGCGGCGCCGGATCCTCGCGGAGCTGCTGGGCGCGGCGACCGAGCAGGAGCAGCGGTTCCTGCGCAGCCTGCTCTCCGGGGAGGTGCGCCAGGGCGCGCTGGACGCCGTGGCGCTGGCCGCGGTAGCCGAGGCCGCGGGGGTGGCGCAGACCGCGCTGCGCCGGGCGGTGATGCTGGGCGGGTCCTTGCCGGAGGTGGCCGGGGCCGTGCTGGCCGGGGGCGCGCAGGCGCTGGGCGGCTTCGTGCTCCGCGTGGGCAGGCCCGTACAGCCGATGCTGGCGAACACCGCCGCGTCGGTGGCCGAGGCGCTGGGGGCGCTCGGGCCCTGCGCGGTCGAGGAGAAGCTGGACGGGATCCGGGTGCAGGTGCACCGGGACGGGGACGCGGTGGGCGTGTACACCCGGTCGCTGGACGAGATCACCGATCGGCTGCCCGAGGTGGTGGAGCTGGCCCGATCGCTCCCGGGGGACCGGTTCGTCCTGGACGGAGAGGTGATCGCGCTCGGCGCGGACGGGCGGCCGGTGCCCTTCCAGGAGGTGGCCAGCCGGGTCGGTTCGCGGACGGACGTGGCCGCCGCCCGCCTGGCGCTGCCGCTGACCCCCGTCTTCTTCGATCTGCTCGCCGTCGAGGGGGAGGCGTTGCTGGACCTTCCGGTGCGCGAGCGGCACGCGGCGCTGGCCGCCCTGGTGCCCGAGGGCGCGCGGGTGCGGCGCCTGGTGGTCGAGGACCCGGTGGCGGCGGGCGCGGACGCCGCCGCCTTCTGGTCCGCGGCCCTGGCGCGGGGGCACGAGGGGGTGATGGTGAAGGGGCTCGATTCGGTCTACGCGGCCGGGCGGCGCGGCAAACACTGGCTGAAGGTGAAGCCGGTGCACACGCTCGACCTGGTGGTGCTCGCCGTGGAACGCGGCCACGGCCGGCGCACCGGCCTGCTGTCGAACCTGCACCTGGGCGCGCGGGCCGCCGACGGGACGCACGTGATGCTGGGCAAGACCTTCAAGGGGCTCACGGACGAACTGCTGCGCTGGCAGACCGCGCGGCTGGGCGAGCTGGCCGTCGAGGACGACGGCCACACCGTACGGGTCCGCCCCGAGCTGGTGGTGGAGATCGCCTACGACGGACTCCAGCGGTCCCCGCGCTATCCGGGCGGGGTGGCGCTGCGCTTCGCGCGGGTGGTCCGTTACCGCCCGGACAAGTCCGCGGCGCAGGCGGACACGCTGGAGCACGTGCTGGCGCGGGGGGTGGGGACCACGGGAGCGGGCGCGGCGGACTGACGGGTGACGACGAAGGCGCTTTGCCTCTGAGGCAAGAGAATTGCCACTCGGGTAAGTTTCTGGCTCAATCGGGGCATGAACCCCGGTCCCGGACCTGCCTCCGGCCCCTCCGGCCCCGCTGACGCGGAGCTCGGCGCTCCCGCGGAGCCGTCCACCACCGTCGCCCCCCAGCTGCGCGAACTGCGCCGCCGTGCCGGGCTGACCCTGGAGGCCGCCGCCGCGCGGGCCGGGCTCTCGCCCGCCCACCTGTCCCGCCTGGAGACCGGCCGCCGCCAGCCTTCGCTGCCGCTGCTGCTGGAACTCGCCCGCACCTACGCCACGACGGTCTCGGAACTGCTCGGGGAGACCCCGGCGGTCGCCGACCCCATCGTACGGGCCGGCGGGCCGGGCGCCCGCGAGGCCGACGGCTGGACGTACTGGCAGGCGGGGGGTTCGGGGCGCGGGATGCAGGCGCTGCGGGTGCACGTGCCGTACGCCCGCGAGCAGGGCGAGCTGGTGCGCGTACACCCCGGCGAGGAGTGGCTGTACGTCCTCAAGGGGCGGCTGCGGCTGTACCTGGGGGAGACCCGGCACGTGCTGGAGCCCGGGGACAGCGCCCATTTCGATTCGCTCACCCCGCACCGGATCGGCGCGGCCACCGAGGGCGGGGCCGATCTGCTGTTCGTCCACACCCTGCTGCAGAGCAGCCTCGCCGGGCTGTGCCTCGGCGGCGCGGCCACCACGCACCACTGAGAGCAGAGGAGTCGCACCGTGTCCCGAGGAGAGAACGTGTCAGCAGAGCTCGCGTCCCAGGTGTCGCAGGCGTCGGAGGCCGAAGCCGAGGCCGGGGCAGAGGTCGAGATCGCGCCGGAGGCGACCGTGCGCAAGCGCATCGAGTCGAAGTTCCCGCGCGGCCTGATCATCCGGCTGACCGTCTACCTGTTCGTCGGCCACCTCTTCGCCTTCTTCGTCTACCTGCTGTTCGTCCTGGGCGCCAAGAACCAGTGACCGCGGCCGCCCGCGTCCCGGCGCAC
Organism: Streptomyces sp. NPDC028419; assembly: GCF_055565515.1. NCBI lineage: Bacteria > Bacillati > Actinomycetota > Actinomycetes > Kitasatosporales > Streptomycetaceae > Streptomyces > Streptomyces sp. NPDC028419. The sequence goes on from NZ_JBVHUE010000002.1 coordinate 126,874, forward strand.
CCAGCCCAGCACCAGCAGGGACGCGACCGCGGCGAAGGCGCACCACGTGGAGGCGAACTCCAGGCGCCACACCAGCGCGCAGAACGCCGCCCCGGCGGCCATCACCACCCCGAGCACCCGGAGCAGCCGGTCGCCGGCCAGCAGCAAGGGCCCGAGGGTGGCGACGAGGTAGCCCGCGAGCACGAGCGGGAGGTACGGCACGCTCACCCCGTAGCCGACGACGTGGCCGCGGATCTCTGCGGTTACCGGGCGCGTGGCCAGGCAGTACGCCAGGAATCCCGAGGTGGCCGTCCCCGCGGCGGCCGGCACCAGCAGCCGCCGCCGCACCGCCGGGTCCGCCGCCGGGCCCGCGGCGAGGAGCACGCCCCACGGCACCCACGCGGCCAGCAGCGGCAGGGCGATCACGGCCCAGGCGGTGGCGGCCGGGCCGCGGCCGCCACCGGAGTTCCAGAGGGCGGCCTCCACCAACTGATGGCCGCCCAGCAGAAGCGGCAGCGCGGCGAGGGGAAGGTCGCGGGCCCGGCGCGTGCGTGCCACGCAGACCAGCCCGACGGCGGTGATCGCCGTACCGGCGGCCAGGTCGGCCGTCGCGCTCCAGCACATGGGGCTCCCCACGCAGGAAGGGCAAGGAACTCCACGGTACGAGCCGTTCCGTGAGTCCGCCACAGCACAGATCTCCGCAAGAATCCGACAAGGGATAGAAGATTCTTGGCAGGAGTATTGCTGTGGTGGCGAGCCGCGCCCTACTGTCCGGCCATGTCACGAAGCAGAACGGCCGCCGTGCTGGCGGCGCTCACCGCTTGCGCGCTCGGCATCGGTGCACCGGCGGCGCCCGCGGCGCCGGGCGCCCCCGCCGCGGCCCCGGTGGTCACCCGGGCCGCCCTCGATCCCGCCCTCGTCCAGGGCCGCGGCGCCCGCGTGGACTTCGTCGAGCAGGAGGCGGAGAACGCGGTGACCGACGGCTCGGTCATCGGCCCCGACCGCTCCGCCTACGCCCTGCCCGCCGAGGCCTCCGGCCGCAAGGCGGTGAAACTGGCGCCGGGCCGGTACGTGGAGTTCACCCTGCCCGCCGCGGCCGACGCGATCACCGTGCGCTACAGCCTTCCCGACGCTCCGGCGGGCGGCGGCATCACGGCCCCGCTCGACGTCACCGTCAACGGCAAGAACCGCCGTTCCATGACGCTGACCTCGCAGTACTCCTGGTTGTACAACCAGTACCCCTTCAGTGACGACCCGCAGGGGGACCTGCTCCACCGCGACTGGTGGATCACCGAGTGCGGGTGCGTCCCGGCCGCGACCACCCCCGCGCCCGTCATCGCCAAGCCGTTCCGGCCGCACCACATGTACGACGAGCAGCGGCTGCTGCTCGGTCGCGCCCACCGCGCGGGGGACACGGTCCGGCTCACTGTCCCCGCGGACAGCGCGGCGGCCTGGACCGTGATCGACCTGCTCGACTCGCAGCTGGTCGGCGCGCCCCGGCCGACGGCGACCCCCGCCAACGCGCTGCTGTTCGGGGCCGATCCGACCGGCCGCCGCGATTCCGCCGACGCCATCGACCGGGCGGTCGTCTTCGCCCGCCGCCACCACGTCCCCGTCCACCTGCCGCCCGGTACCTACCAGGTCAACCGGCACCTCGTCGTCGACGACGTGACCATCACGGGCGCCGGCAGCTGGTGGACCGTGGTCAAGGGCAAGGGCGTCGGGTTCTACGGCAAGGACGCCGCGGCCGGCGGCAGCAGGGGCGTCCACCTCCGCGACTTCGCCATCGAGGGCGACGTGCGCGAACGGGTCGACACCGACCAGGTGAACGGCGTCGGCGGGGCCATGAGCGACTCCACCGTCGACGGCCTGTACGTCCACCACACCAAGGTCGGCCTCTGGTTCGACGGCCCGATGAGCGGCCTGAAGGTCACCCGCAACGTCATCGCCGACCAGATCGCCGACGGCCTCAACCTCCACACCGGGGTCACGGACTCCCTGGTCCAGGACAACGTCGTCCGCAACACCGGTGACGACGGCCTCGCGCTGTGGTCGGAGAAGACCGCCGACGCCCGCGACACCTTCTCCCACAACACGGTGCAGAGCCCGACCCTGGCCAACGGGATCGCGGTCTACGGCGGCGCCGACACCACGATCGCCGACAACCTGATCGCCGACCCCGTCCGCGAGGGCAGCGCCCTGCACGTCGGATCCCGCTTCGGCGCGCAACCCTTCACCGGGGAGCTGCGGATCAGCGGCAACACCACCGTGCGCGCCGGCACCTACGAGCTCAACTGGAACATCGGCCTCGGCGCGATCTGGTTCTACGCGCTGGACCGGAGCATCGACCGGGCGGACGTCCGGGTCACCGGGAACTCCTTCCTCGACAGCACCTACAACGCGATCATGCTGGTCAGCGACTGGCCGGTGAAGGACGCCTACCGGATCGACAACGTGCACTTCGAGGACATCCGGGTGGACGGCACCGGTACCTCGGTGGTCAGTGCCCGCTCGGCCGGTTCCGCGACCTTCGAGAACGTCGACGCCCGCAACGTGGGGGCGGTCGGCGTCAACAACTGCGGTTCCTTCCACTTCCCCGCCACCGGGTCGGAGTTCTCCCTGACCGACCTCGGCGGCAATGACGGCGGCGGTACCACCGGGCCCTGGCTCGCTCCCTGGGAGCTGCCCAACACGCTCACCTGCGACGACCGCCCGCCGGTGGTGGCGCCGCCGGCCCCCTCCCGGTGGTGAGCCCGGCCGGCGGGTGACGCCTCAGGCCGGCGGGTCCGGCCGGTCCGCCGCCGCGGGGGATTCGAGCGGCGGAGCGGTCATCGCGCACTGCGTGTGGCACTGCGGTCGGACCGCCCCGGGCGCGGGGGAGCGTACGGTCGCCCACGCGACCAGGGCGCCGAGCACCAGCACCCCCGCGCACCAGGGCATCGCCCGGTCGAAAGCGGCGCCGAACCGCTCGGCCGAGCGGTAGGCGTCCGGCCCCATCCCGGCCAGCAGCGGCAGGGCCGCCACGGCCAGCAGGCCGGCCGCCCGGGCCGCGGCGTTGTTGATCCCGCTGGCCAGGCCCGCCCGGCCCGGGTCCACGGAGGCCAGCACCGTCGCGGTCAGCGGGGCCACCAGCGTGACCATCCCCGCCCCGAGCACCAGCAGCGCGGGCAGCACGTCCAGCGGGTACGAGGCCCCCGGACCCACCCGCAGCATCAGCAGCATCCCCGTGGCGCACAGCAGCGGCCCCACCGTCAGCGGGATCCGCGGCCCGATCCGCTCGCCCAGCTCCCCGGAGCGGGCCGACAGCAGCAGCATCAGCGCGGTCGTCGGCAGCAGCGCGGCCCCCGCGGCCAGCGCCGAGTACCCGGCGACCACCTGGAGCTGGAGCACGGAGAGGAAGAAGAAGCCGCCGAAGGCCGCGTACACGCACAAGGTCACCAGGTTGACGGCGGTGAACTGGCGCGAGGCGAAGATCCCCGGCGGCACCATCGGGTCCGCCCGCCGCCGCTCCAGCAGGACGAAGGCCACGGCCAGCGCCACGCCGGCCACCGCGGCCACCACCACCAGGGCGGAGCCCGACCGGGCCTCGATCAGGGCGTAGGTCACCAGCGCCAGCGCGGCCGCGCCCAGCACCGCCCCGGCCACGTCGAACCGCCCGTGCGCGTGTGGATCCTTCGATTCCGGTACGTGTCGCAGCGCCACCGGCACGCAGAGCGCGGCGACCGGCACGTTCAGCAGGAACACCCAGCGCCAGCCCGGCCCGTCGACCAGCCACCCGCCGACGAAGGGCCCCACGGCCGCGCCGACCCCGCCGAAGCCGGACCACAGGCCGACGGCCCGCGCCCGGTCGTCCGGATGCAGCGAGCCCTGGATCAGCGCGAGCGATCCGGGGGTGAGCAACGCCCCGCCGATGCCCTGGAGGGCGCGGGCGGCGATCAGCACGCCCGCGTTCGGGGCGATCCCGCACAGCAGTGAGCCGACGGCGAACCACGCCACGCCGAGGACGAAGACGCGCCGGCGGCCGTAGCGGTCGCCGAGCGCTCCGCCGACCAGGATCAGCCCCGCGAGGGTGAGCAGGTAGGCGTTGACGGTCCACTGGAGCACGGCCAGGTCCGCGCCGAGGTCCTGCCCGATCCGGGGCAGGGCGACGTTGACGACGGTGGAGTCCAGCAGGGCCATGGACGAGCCGAGCACCGTGGCGAGCAGGATCCACCGGCCCCGCGCGGAAGCGAGGCGCACACCGGCCACTTCGTCCGTGTCCATGTCTCCCAGGCTCACCCGGCGGGTCCCTCCAGGCCACCCGGCGGCCCGGAGCGGCGCAAAACACTCCCTTGTAATGGACATGTCGGCCGGATCACCATGACCCGCGCACGTCACGCACGTCCTTCGCGCACAACCTGCACACACCTGCACACGTCGTACGAGGAGACCACACGTGGCACAGCCGAACAGGCCCTTACGCGCGGCACTCGCCGCGCTCACCTCGATCCTGCTCCTCCCGCTCGGCGCCGGCGCCGCAGCCGCCGCCTCCGAGCCCGGCCCGCCGAAGGGCGCGGCCGAGCGGAAGATCGAACCCGCGCTCCGCACCCAGCTCGACGGCGGCAAGACCGCCTTCTGGGTCTACCTCGACAGCGCCGCCGACCTGACCGCCGCCGGCGAGCAGCCCACCCGCACGGGCAAGGCCGAGGCGGTGCTCAAGGCCAAGAAGGAACACGCCGCCCGGACCCAGGCGGAGCTGCTCAAGGCCCTCGACGGCGCCCGGGCCGAGTACACCTCGTACTGGATCGTCAACGCCGTGCGCGTCGTCGGCGGCGAGAAACTCGCGGGCACCCTCGCCCAGCGCCCCGAGGTCTCCCGGATCGACGCCGACGACAAGGTCGCCATTCCCAAGCCCGCCGCGGGCAACCGGGAGAAGGCCGCCGCCGACGCCGTCGAATGGAACATCGACCGGATCAAGGCCCCGCAGGTCTGGAGCCAGTTCGGCGTACGCGGCGAGGGCATCGTCATCGCCAACATCGACAGCGGCGTGGACTACACCCACCCCGCCGTGGCCAACCAGTACCGCGGCCGGGCCGCCGACGGCGGCTACGACCACAACTACAACTGGTACGACCCGGCCGGGATCTGCACCACCGCGGCCCCCTGCGACAACAACGACCACGGCACCCACACCATGGGCACGATGGTCGGCGACGACGGCGGCGCCAACAAGATCGGCGTGGCGCCCGGCGCGAAGTGGATCGCCGCCAAGGGCTGCGAGAGCAACTCCTGCTCCGAGGCCTCCCTGCTGGCCGCCGGCCAGTGGGTGGTGGCCCCGACCGACCTGAACGGGCACAACCCGCGGCCCGACCTCGCCCCGGACATCGTCAACAACTCGTGGGGCAGCGCGGCGCACGACGACTGGTACCAGCAGATCGTCGACACCTGGCGCGCGGCGGGCATCTTCCCCGCCTTCTCCAACGGGAACTCCGGCCCCGCCTGCGCCACCAGCGGATCGCCCGGCGACTACGCGCACTCCTACAGCTCCGGCGCCTTCGACATCAACAACGCCATCGCGTCGTTCTCCTCGCGCGGCGCGGGCCCCGGCGGCATCGTCAAGCCCAACCTATCCGCCCCCGGGGTCAACATCCGCTCCTCGGTCCCCGGCGGCACCTACGAAGCCTTCTCCGGCACCTCCATGGCCTCCCCGCACACCGCGGCCACCGTCGCCCTGATGTGGTCCGCCGCGCCCGCCCTCGAAGGCGACGTCGCGCAGACCGAGGCCCTGCTCGACGGCGCCGCCCAGGACACCGGCGACACCACCTGCGGCGGCAACGCCGCCGACAACAACGTCTTCGGCGAGGGCCGGCTCGACGCCCTGGCCGCCGTCCAGGCCGCCCCGCGCGGCGAGGTCGGCGCGCTGGCGGGCACCGTCCGCACCGACGACGGCCGGCCCGTCGCCGGCGTGAAGGTCACCGCGCACGGACCGATCGACCGCACGGCGACCACCGCGGCCGACGGCAGCTACGGCTTCCCCTCGCTCAGCGTCGGCGACTACGCCCTGACCGCCGCGAAGTTCGGCTTCGGCCAGGCCACCGCCACCGCCAAGGTCACCGCGAGCACCACCGTCACCAGCGACTTCACCCTCAGCCAGGCCGCCTCCGGCAAGCTGACCGGCACCGTCACCTCCGCGGCCGGACCCGCCGCGGGCGCCACCGTCACCATCGCGGACACCCCGGTGACCGCGACCGCCGACGGCCAGGGCCGCTTCGAGGTCACCCTGCCGAACGGAACGTACGACGTGAACGCGACCCACTCCTCGCGCTGCCTCACCGGGGGCGCCAGCCGGGTCACCGTCGCCGGTGACACCACGGTGACGGTCAACCTCCCCGAGCGGACCGACACCTACGGCTACGCCTGCGCCGCGGCGAACGGCCGCCCCTACGCGGCCGGCGACCGTCAGCTCGCGCTGACCGGGGACAACACCACCGAGCGGGTCGACCTGCCCTTCCCGCTGCCGCTGTACGGCAAGACGTACGGGCAGGCCTGGGTCGGCACCAACGGAACCGTCAGCTTCGGCGGCAACAACACCAGCGACATCAACGGGGACATCCCGAGCGCCGCCGCGCCGAACGCCGCGCTCTACCCCTTCTGGGACGACCTGGTCGTCGGCGCCGCGGGCACCGGCTCGGGCGTCTTCACCGCGGTCACCGGCACGGCGCCGCACCGGGCCTACGTCATCGAATGGCGGGACGTCGCGCACTGGTCGGCGCAGGCCGACAAGTTCTCGTTCTCCGCGGCCATCGGTGAGGACGGCCAGGTGACCTACGCCTACAAGAACACCGGCGGCGCCGGGATCAAGGGCGGCTCCAGCGCCACCATCGGTGTGGAGAACGCCGCCGGCACGGACGCCTTCAGGTACTCCTACAACACGGCGGGCATCACCGACGGCCTCTCCGTCGCCTTCCGCACCACCAGGAGCGGGGTGGTGGCCGGGCGGGTGCTCGACGCCAACGACGGCAACGGGGTCGCGGGCGCGACCGTGACCGTCGGCGCCGGGGCCGCGGCCGTGACCGCGACCACCGGAGCGGACGGCGGCTACGTCGTCCAGAGCCCGTCCGGCGCGGCCGCCGTCACCCTGACGGCCCCGTCGTACGAGGGCGCCCAGGCGACCGTGGACGTCAAGGCGGCCGACGTCACCGCCCTCAGCCGCTCGCTGCGCACGGCCCGGGTCACCCCGGCCAAGGCGACCGTCGAGGTCGTCGTCCCGCCGGAGCAGAAGCGCACCCGCACCCTCGACCTCACCAACCCGGGGCTGGGCACCGCCTTCACGGTGTCCGAGGACGCGGCCTGGCTGAGCGTCACCCCGGGCGCCGGCGACCTGCCGACCGGGGCGAAGGCGGCCCTCGCCCTCACCGTGGACACCACGGGCCTGGCCCCCGGCACGGTGCTGAGCGCGGACCTGAAGATCACCTCGGGCAGCGGCCGCACCCCGGTGCTGACCGTGCCCGTCAAGGTGATCGTGCCCCGTTACCAGGCGGCGCTGGACGCGGGTTCCGACTACGCGGCCACGGACTCGCTCGGCGACACCTGGTCCCCGGACCGCAAGTACACCGCCGGGTCCTACGGCTACCAGGGCGCCTCGACGGTGAAGTCCACCGGGCACGCCATCCTCTCCACGGACGACCAGCGGCTGTTCCGCACCGCCCGCGAGGGGATGTACGAGTACCGCTTCGACAACGTGCCCAACGGCACCTACACGGTGGAGCTCGGCTTCGCCGAACTGTCCAACACCCGGCCCGACAAGCGCGTCTTCGACGTCCTGGCCGAGGGCGTCCAGGTCCTGCCCTCGCTGGACATCGCCCTGGAGGCGGGCACCTACACGGCCCTGACCCGCAGCTACACGGTCACGGTCACCGACGGAGCCCTCAACATCCGCTTCGTCACGCACAGCGGCTTCGGCAAGCCGCTGCTGAACACCCTGCGGGTCACCGACCGGCCCGACAAGGGCTGAGCCGCACGGCGGGGGGGGGGGGGGGGGGGGGGGGGCCCAGCGCCCCGGGGGGGGGGGTGGTGGGGGGCCGAGAGAGAGGGGGGGGAGGTG
>NZ_JBVHUE010000002.1:134945-313311 GCF_055565515.1 Streptomyces sp. NPDC028419
TCTCGCCAACGCGACACAAGCGTCCCCCCCCCCCCCCCCCCCCTCGCACCCCCCCCCCCCCCCCGCGCTCCCCCCCCCCCCCCCCCCCCCCCCCCCCCCCCCGGTACGGGCATTCGGGTGGCACGGCCCGGGCACCGGGGCGGCGCGCCCGTACCGGCACCCGGGCCGTGCCTAACGTGACCGGACCGCCGCCGTCCAGGATCGGAAAGCCGGGAACCGCGATGAATCCGACGCCGCAGACGCCGCACACGCCGCAGACCGACCAGCGGACCAACGGGCACACCGTGAGCGCGCCAGGGCGGGAGGGCGCCGCCGCGGAGCTGCGGGCGGCCGCCGGGGCCGCCGCGGGACCTGGCGCGACCTGGGCCGTCGGGGACCGGGACGGCACCCTGGCGGGCTCGGGCCCCGCCGAGGACCCCGTCGAGGCCGAGGGGCTCGGGCCCGTCCTCGCCCTCTGGCCCGTCATCGGCACCCTGGTGGCCGAGGGCGCCCTGAGCCTGCACACCCCGCTCGCCGCCTACTGCGACGAGGCCACCGGCGGAGCCACCGCCCACCACCTGCTCACCCACGCGGCGGACCACGGCTCCTGCGCCACCCTCGGCGGCATCGCCGAGCACCTGACGGGCCGCCCGCTCGCCGACCTGGCCACCACCCGCGTCTGGCACCCGCTCGGCATGCTCCGCACCGCGCTCACCGGCTCCGGCCGGCTGCACTCGACGGTGGAGGACCTCGGCCGCTTCCTGCGCCACCTGCTCGCCGGCCCGGACCAACCCCTCACCCGCGCCTGGATCACCGAATCACTGCGGATCCGCACCGGTGAACTCACCCCCGCCCGCGGCCTGCTCTGGCACCCGGCGCCCGGCACCGACCACCGGCAGGACACCTGGACGCACCACGGGCCGGGCGGCGCGGACCTGTGGGTCTCCCCGCGGCGCGGTCGCTGGGCGCTGCTGCTCGCACCGACCGCCGACGCGCCGGCCCGCACCGCCTTCCGCACGGCCGCCTTCGACTGAGCCACCCGCACCCGCACCCGCACCCGTCAGCCGCCCGTCGCCCGTCGCCTTCAGCCGAGGGCGGCGCCCAGGCGGGCGGCCAGTTCACCGGTGCGGCGCGGGTCCGGATCGACGGCCGCGCGCAGGTCCGCCAGGTCGGCCAGGACCTCCTCGATCTGCCACGCCGGGCGGCCGGCGGCGAGGAAGACCGTGGTCTCCTCCGCGGCCCGCCGCCACGCGCCGAGCGCGCACAGGACGACGAGCAGGTTCCCCCGGGAGCGGCCGCCGTGCACCCCGAGGGACGCCGCCTCCCGGGCGAACAGGTCCGCGGCCCGGCTCAGCTCGGCGTCCGCGTCCCGGCCCGACAGCCGCAGCACCAGGGCGCGTTCGTAGACGTCCCACGCGCTGTCCGGTGCCAGGGCGAGCGCCCCGTCGAGGTCGGCCAGCGCCCGGACGAGGTCCCCGGTGCGCCGGTGCAGCCGCCCGCGCCAGGCGAGGATCCAGGGGTCCGCCGGGTCCAGCGCGTGCGCCCGGTCGAGTTCCGCCAGCGCCCGGTCCGCGCGCCCCAGGCACCGCAGCGTCTCCCCGCGCCCCGCCCGGGCCCAGGCGTTCGCGGGTTCCAGGGCCAGGGCCGCGTCGAAGTCGGCCAGCGCCTCGGTGTGGCGCCGGGTACGGCGGAGCAGGTGCCCGCGCCGGACCAGCAGCCACGGCGCGTCCGGGCGCAGCCCCAGCGCCGCGCCCAGGTCGGCGAGCGCCTCCTCGAAACGGCCCAGCGACGCCAGGGTGCCCGCCCGCTGGGCCAGCCCCCACACGGAGCGGGGGCGCTCCGCCAACCAGCGGTCGAGGTGGGCCAACGCCTCCTCGTAGCGTCCCAGAGCGTGCAGCGCGGCTCCCCGCCAGGCGCGGATCGATCCGTCGTCCGGGCTCCGCGCGACCGCCGCGTCGAAGTCCGCCATGGCCCGCCCGGCCCGGCCGAGGGCGAGGTGCGCCTGGCCGCGGAAGCACAGCGCCCACGGATCCTCCGGGGCGGCGAGCAGCGCCCGGTCGAGGTCGGCGACCGCCTCCTCGTCCCGGCCCAGGTGGTGGAGGCACCTGCCGCGCTCCACCCAGCCGTGGGTGGCCGCGGGCTCCCGCTCCACGAAGCGGGTCAGGTCGACCAGCGCCGCCTCGTAGCGGCCCGCCAGCAGGTGGGTGGTGCCCCGGCCGTAGTACGCGCGCAGCGCGCCCGGGTCGAGGTCCAGGGCCCGGTCGTAGTCGGCCAGCGCCCGCGCGTCCTGCCCGGAGTTGCGGTGCTCACGGCCCCGCAGGACGTGCGCCAGTACGCGCGAGGGCCCGGCCAGTTCGCGGGCGCCCAGCAGCAGCGTCAGCACCCGGACCCCGCCGCCCCCGTCCTCGCCGTCCGCCGCCTCGCGCAGGGATCGGCCGAGCGCGGCCAGCGCCGGATCGCCGGCGTCCTGTCCGGCGCGCTCCGCGGTCAGGGCGGCCCGGTGCGCCGCGGTGCCGCCCGGGTCGCAGGCGTGCACCAGCGTGTCCAGCGCCCCCGCGAGCGCCGCGACGGGATCCGCGCACAACAGGTGGTACATCTCGCCGAGCCGGTGTTCGCGCCACACCGGGTCCTTCCACAGCTCCCTCGCCCCGGGGCGCCCGCCCTCCCGGACCTCGCGCCACTGCCGCAGCGCACCGGCCAGCCGCAGCTGGTCCGTCCGCCAGCGGGCGGGGGACTGGGCCCGCCGGACCCGCAGCATCGCCGCGCGCACCACGTCGTGGTAGCGGCAGCGGCCGGCCTGGTCGGTGACGAAGGACAGGCCGCGCAGCCAGCCGTACTCCTCGGCCGTGCGCCGCGGCGCCGCGGCGCGGTCGCCCACGGCCACCGCGAACACGTCCTCGTCGAGGTACAGGGGCAGCGCGCAGTCCAGGGCCGTGGCCCGACGCAGCGGATCCGCCTCCCACTTGAGGAAGCGTTCCACCGCGGTGTCGGACGGGTCCTCGACCGCGTCCGGGTGCGTGGGCCGGGCCTGGGCCAGGAGGTCGACCAGGACCGGGAGCCGCCCGGACAGCCGCAGGACCAGGTCGACCACCGGCTCGCGGGTCACCCCGCGGGCCGCGAGCAGGGCCCGCGCCTCCTCCTCGCTGAAGAGGTCCAGGCCCACGGACGCGATCAGTTCCAGCGAGTCGGCCCACCAGCGGGGGGCGAGCCGCCCCTGACCGCAGAGCACCACCTGGACGCTGACCGGCACCGGCCCGTACCGCTCGGCGATCAGCACGTCCCGCAGCCACTCGTCCAGCACCGGCGCGGTGCGCTCGTAGGTGTCGAAGAAGAGCACCACCCACGGCACCCGGCCCGCCACCACCGCGAGGTCCGCGAGGAAGACCGGGGTGAGCACCTGCAAGGGCGAGAGCACCAGTTGGACGTCCTCGCGGCTGCGCAGCCGCGCGCCGAGGGCCAGGCGCAGCCGGTCGGCGCCCTCCGCCACCTGGCGCGGGTCGACGGCCCCGGCGATCGGTCCGAGGCCGGGCACCAGGCCGAGTCCCGCCATCCCGGCCCGGGCGACCAGTTCCCCGGCGATCGACGGGCCGGCCGCCCCGCCGGGGCCGGGCTCGCGCCCGTGCTCCGGCACGGCCGTCTCCGCTTCGTGGCGGCGCAGGTGGTAGGTGGCGAGCAGCTTGTCGAAGCCCTTCAGGGGGAAACCCTGGCGCAGCAGCCGGGCGCTGACGGCCTCCATGGCCTCCAGTACGCCGTGCACCTCGTCCCCGAGGAGGGCGGTGGCCGCCCCGTGGCGCCGGGCGGTGGCCTCCCACTGGCGCAGCAGCGAGGTCTTGCCGACACCGGCCGTACCGTGGACGTGGAAGAGGAACTGGTAGGACGCGTCGTCCGTGCGCCGGGCGAAGTTCTCCTCGAACACCGCCAGTTCCCGGCGCCGTCCGACGAATCCGCCCCGCCGGCGCTGCCGGATGAGCTCCTGCCTGCTGACCGCCCGCTCGTCCATCGGCCCCCGCCCTCGCGTCCCTGGAGGCATGATGCCCTGCCGCGGCGGCCGCGGCAGGGCATCGGGGAGAGTGCTGGGGGTCCGGTCGTAGGGGTGGTGGGGTCAGAGCACCAACGACAGCAGCAGGACGAGGACCAGGCCGACCACGGAGATGATGGTCTCCATCACCGACCAGGTCTTGACGGTCTGGCCGACGGTCATCCCGAAGTACTCCTTCACCAGCCAGAACCCGGCGTCGTTGACGTGGCTGAAGAAGAGGGAGCCGGCGCCGATCGCCAGGACCAGCAGGGCGGTCTGGGTGGTGGGCAGCCCCGCGGCGAGGGGGGCGACCAGACCGGCGGCCGAGATCGTCGCGACCGTCGCGGAGCCGGTGGCCAACCGGATGGCCACGGCGATCAGCCAGGCCAGCAGCAGGGTCGGGATCGACCAGCTCTTCGAGAGGTCCAGGATCATCTGACCGACGCCGGCGTCGATGAGCGTCTGCTTGAAGCCCCCGCCGGCGCCGACGATGAGCAGGATGCCCGCGATCGGTGCGAGGGACTTCTCCACGGTCACCGACAGTCGGGCCCGGGTGAAGCCCGCCGCCCGGCCCAGGGTGAACATGCCCACGATGACGGCCGCGAGCAGGGCGATCAGCGGCGAGCCGATGACGTCGGTGACCTTCTGCACGGCATTGGCCTTGTCGTCGACCACGATGTCGACGAGCGCCTTCACCAGCATCAGGGCCACCGGCAGCAGCACGGTGGCCACCGTCGCACCGAACCGCGGACGGTGCTCGCGGTCCACGGGGGCGGCGGACGGCCCGGTCGTCAGCTGCTCGGGGGCCTGGATGTCCACCCACCGGGCGGCGTACCGGGAGAACAGCGGGCCGGCGATGATCACGGTCGGGATCGCGACGACCACCCCGAGCGCGAGCGTGACGCCGAGGTTGGCGTGCAGCGCGTCGATCGCGACCAGCGGGCCGGGGTGCGGCGGGATCAGACCGTGCATCACCGAGAGCCCGGCCAGCGCCGGGATGCCGATCCGCATCAGGGAGTAGTTGCCCCGCCGGGCCACCAGCAGCACCACCGGGATCAGCAGCACGATGCCGACCTCGAAGAAGAGCGGAAGCCCGATCACGGACGCGATCAGCACCATGGCCCAGGGCATCGCCCGGCCCTTGGCCCGGGCGAGGATGGTGTCGACGATCTCGTCCGCGCCCCCGGAGTCGGCGAGCAGTTTGCCGAGGATCGCGCCGAGCGCGATCAGTACGCCGACCCCCGCCACGGTGGAGCCGAGGCCCGCGGTGAAGCTGGTGATGGTCTTGTCGAGGGGGGCGCCCGCGAGGACCCCGAGGGCCAGCGACCCGATGGTCAGCGCCAGGAAGGCGTGCATCTTGAGGCGGGTGATGAGCAGGACGATCAGGGCGATGCCCGCGAGGACGGCGATGCCCAGCCGCGCGTTGCCCGCCGAGGTGATCGGGGCGGCGGCCGCTGCCAGAGTCTCGACGCTGAGACTGGTCACGGTGACGGTTCCTTAGTGTTCGGGGCGGGTGGGGGCGGGGGAGCCGGGACGGACCGACCGCAGGGCGGCCAGCGCCCGCGCGGTGATCTCCTCGGGGGAACCGCAGACGTCGACGGCGACGCCCGCTTCGTCCTCTTGGAGCGGTTCGAGGGTGGCGAACTGCGAATCCAGCAGCGTGGTCGGCATGAAGTGGCCGGTGCGCGCGGCCATCCTGCTTTCGATCAGCGGGCGTTCACCGGTGAGGTGGACGAAGACGGCGCCGGGCGCGGCGGCGCGCAACCGGTCCCGGTAGGCGCGCTTGAGCGAGGAGGCGGAGACCACCCCGCCCCGGTCGCCGCGGCAGCGGGCCCATTCGCCGATGGCGTCGAGCCAGGGCCACCGGTCGGCGTCGTCCAGGGGGACGCCGGACGCCATCTTCGCGACGTTGGCCGCCGGGTGGAAGGCGTCGCCCTCCGCGTAGGGCAGGGCGAGCGCGGTGGCGAGCAGCTGCCCCACGGTCGTCTTGCCCGTGCCGGCCACGCCCATCACCACGATGACGCGCGCGGTGCTCACTCCGTAGCCCATGGGGGTACCTCGCTGTTCTCGGCGATGTCCTCATCGACATCTGCCCCCACTGAAACCTATTAAGTAGTACTTATTCAAGGGTTCATCGGTAAAACATCACATCTTTTGAAACCCCTGGTCACGGCGGTGGGCGCCCCGGGGCACCCCGTACGCTTGGGCCATGACAACCGAGGGCGGCCCCGCGCAGGGGCTCCACGCACATGTGCTCGACGCCCTCGGCCTCGCCATCACCGCGGGTGAGCACCCTCCGGGCAGCGTCCTGCGCACCGACGAGGTGGCCCGGGAGTTCGGCGCCTCGCGCACCGTCGTCCGCGAGGTGGTCCGGGTGCTGGAATCCATGGCCCTGGTCGAGTCCCGCCGCCGCGTCGGCGTCACCGTCCGCCCGACCGAGGAGTGGAACGTCTACGACCCGCGGGTGATCCGCTGGCGCCTCGCGGGCGCCGACCGGCCCCGCCAGCTGCGGTCGCTGACCGTGCTGCGCTCGGCGGTCGAGCCCGTGGCCGCGGGTCTCGCCGCCGTGCGGGCCACGCCCGAGCAGTGCGCGGCGCTCACCGAAGCGGCCCTCGGCATGGTCCGCACCTCGCGCGGACACCAGCTGGACGGCTACCTCCACCACGACGTCGCGTTCCACCGGATCGTGCTGAACGCCTCCGGCAACGAGATGTTCGCGCGGCTGGGCGACGTCGTCGCCGAGGTGCTGACCGGGCGCACCGAGCACGCGGTGATGTTCCCCGACCCGGACCCGGCCGCCGTCACCCTGCACGTGCGGGTGGCCGAGGCGGTACGGGAGCGGGACGCGGCCCGCGCCGAGGCGCTGACCCGGGAGATCGCCGTCGGGGCGCTGGAGGAGCTGGACGTGCTCGCCCCCTGAGTCGGAGGGGGCCCGTCCGCACCGCTGATCGGCGTACCGGCACCGCGTGTCGTTGGCCCAACTCGCTGATCCGGCGGCGACATTCCCGTTTTCGATCTTGATTGCCCCCTCGCCCGGGAGATGCTCCCCTGGCTTCGGCCGAAGCACATGATCGTTCCGTTCGGCAAAGGGGTACGCACATGAGGTCCACAGCGAGATCCGGACGAAGGGCCCGCCTGGCCGGTGGCCTCGTGCTGCCGGTGGCCGTCGCGCTCGGGGGGTTCACGGCGCCCGCGGTCGCCGCGGCGGCCACGTGCGACAAGCACCCCCGCAGCGCCGCGGCCCAGCCCGGCACCGACCGCCACTGCCCGGGTCCGATGGGCCCCCAGGGCCCTCAGGGTCCGCCGGGCGCCAAGGGCGCCAAGGGTGATCGGGGGGCTCCGGGTCTCCCCGGTCCCAAGGGCGCCACCGGCGCGACAGGAGCGGCCGGCGCGCTCGGCCGCACGGGCGACCCGGGGCCGAAGGGCGATCCCGGGCGCCCCGGCGACGGCGGCCCGGCCGGGCCGCAGGGCCAGCAGGGCCCGGCCGGTCCCGCGGGACCTCCGGGTCGTCAGGGGCTGCCGGGCTTCCCCGGCGCCGGCGGGCCGCAGGGCCTGGCCGGCCCGCCCGGCCTCCAGGGTCCGCCCGGGCCCCGCGGGCCGGTGGGTCCGCTGGGTCCGGTGGGTCCGCAAGGGATCGCGGGGCCCATGGGGCCGTGCCGCGCGGTGGACTCCCAGATGCCCAACAACTCCGAGGAGTTCGCCCTCGTGCTGAAGGACGCCAAGACCTACCTCGGGCGGCGCGGCCGGGACGAGACGGGTGCCTGGGGCGACTTCGCGTGGACGGACCTGACGGTGGCGCCGGTCACCGGTTACCCGGCGAACGTGTGTGCGGTGTCCCTGGCCATCAACGGCAATGACCTGAAGATCAAGGCGCTGACGGAGGACGGCACGCTCTACCACACGCACTGCGAGACCAACGGGCGGACCGTCAACTGCCGGGCCGCCTGGGCCGCGGTCTTCCCGCAGCCCTCGCCGGGCCGGGCCGCCTGACGGTCCGCCCCGGCCCGGCCCCGGCGCCGGGCCGGGGGGACCGCGGGCCGCCCGGTCGTTCGCGGTCCCGCCGGGTCCCGCGGTGGGTCACACTGTTCCCCGTGCTGGCACAAGCCGATGGGCCCCAGGGCGGGCCCGCTTCCTTCGTCGGACGACACAGTGAACTGGCCGCGCTCGAACGCGCTCTGGGCGTGCACCGGTTGGTGACCCTGACCGGACCGGGTGGCGTCGGCAAGAGCCGCCTGGCCCGGCAGGTCCTGGCGCGCCGTAGCGGGCGGGACGCCGGCGGGGCCGCGGACGCGCCCGCCGGCGGCCGGCGCGGACGCCGGCGTTCCATCCGTTCCGCCGTCCCGCCCGGCCCGTCGCCCACCACCGCGGTGGACGGCGGCGGGGCGGGGGACTTCCCGGACGGGGTGCACTGGGCCGATCTGTCCCCCGTCGCCGACGCGCTGTTGCTCGCCGACGCCGTCGCCGACGCGCTCGGCCTGGCCGACCACACCTCCCGCTCCCTCGTCGACGCCGTCGGCGAGTGGATCGGCGAGCGCCGCCTGCTGCTCGTACTCGACTGCTGCGAACACCTGGTGCCCGCCGTACGCACCCTCGCCCGCGAATTCCTCGCCGCCGCCCCGCACGTCGTGCTGCTGCTCACCAGTCGCCAGCCGCTCGGGCTGCCCGCGGAACACGTCATGGAGATCGGCCCGCTCCCGTACGCCGAGGGGGCCGAGGACGCGCTCGCCCTCTTCCTGGCCCGGGCCGCCGAGGCCGCGCCCCGCGCCGCCGCCACCCCCTGGTCCGAGGGCCGGCTCGCCGCCGCCCGGTCCATCTGCGTGCGCCTCCAGGGGGTACCCCTCGCGCTGGAACTCGCCGCGGCCCAGCTGACCGACCACACCGTCGAGGAACTCGCCGACCGGCTGGCCCGTCGGATCGGCGCCCTGGCCACCGGCCGCCCCGTCCAGCCGCCGCGCCACCGCGCGCTGCGCACGGCCATCGGCTGGAGCCACGAGTGGTGCGAGCCGCGCGAACGCCTGCTCTGGCTGCGGCTGTCCGTCTTCGGCGGGCCCTTCGACGAGGCGGCGGCCCGCGCCGTCTGCTCCGCCGAACCGCTCACCGAGGCGGACGTGGCGCCGCTGCTCGACGCACTGGTCGCCAAGTCCGTCGTACGGCGCGGCGGCGACGGCTCGTACCGGATGCTCGACGCGATCCGCGAGTACGGCGCGATGTGGCTGGAGGAGGTCGGCGAACAGGACGTGCTGCGGACCCGGCACGCCGTCCACTTCCTCGCCCTGGTGCGCCGGGCCGAGCGCGACTGGCTCGGACCCGGCCAGCGCGCCGGCTACCGGCGGGTCGGCGCGGCGCACGGGGACGTCTGCGCGGCCCTGGACTACTCCCTGGTCGCCGAGCCGGCCCGGGCCCTCGACCTGGCGGGTCGGGTCGGCTTCTTCTGGGCCTGCTGCGGGTACCTGCACGCCGCCCGCGCCTATCTGGAGCGCACCCTGGCCGCCGCGCGCCCCGAAGCGGTCAGCCGTGCGGTGCGGGTGCGCGCCCTGTGGGCCCTCGGGGTCGTCCTGCTGCTGCAGGGCGAGAAGGAGGCCGCGCACCAACTCGCCGTCGGCTGCGAAGCCCTGGCCATGGCACCGGGTGAACTCCACGGCGCCCCGGAGGAGGATCCGGACGGCGATCCGCGCCTCGCCCTGGACGCCGCGTACCTGCTGGGTCTGAGCCACCTCCTGGACGGTCGGCCGCTCGCGGCGCGCATCGTCGCCGAGAACGCCCTCGACGCGGCCCCCGGCACCCCCTTCGACTCCCCGGCCCGCCTGCGCTGCCACCTCGTCCGCGTCTTCGCCCTCACCGGGATGGGCCTGTTCACCGATGCCCGAGCCGAGGCGGAACTGCTGCGCGCCGGGTGCGCCGCCCGGGAGGAGCACTGGACCCGGGCCTACGCCGACTACCAACTCTCCCTGATCTGCCTGCTGGAGAGCCGTCCGGACGAATCCGCCGCGCACGCCCGCGCGATGCTGGAGAGCAAACGCGAACTGGGCGACAGCTTCGGCACCGCGCTCGGCCTGGACCTGCTCGCCGCCGCCCGCGCGGCCCAGGGCGACGGCCTCGGCGCCGCCCGGGCCTACGGCACCGGCCACGCCTACTGGCAGGCGGTCGGCCACCCGCAGCGCGGCACGCCCGAGCTCAAGGCCGTGCGCGAGGAGTACGAGCGCACCGCGCGCGGGGCCCTGGGCGACCGGGCCTACGAGGACGCCTTCCTGGAAGGCGTCCGGCACGGCCAGTCCCTGCGGGCCCGACCGCACCGGCGCGAAACCTGAGCTCTTCCAGGCCGAACAATCGTTCCCGGCCACGGCGTCGGACCCCGCGCGCGTGTGCCTTGTCCGGGTGCGCGTGCGGTGCGATCCTTCCGCCAAGGCGCTCGCCGTGCCGCCCGATCGTGGGGCGCGGCCCGTGAAGGAAGCGCGGCCGACCGCCCGGACCGTCCGACCGCGCGACCCGGTGACTCCCCCCGCTCCGGTCCGCGACCAACGATCAGTGAACGGATGCCCACGTGACGAACCCCTATACGCGGCTGGCCGTCGCCGCTGCCGAGTGGGACGACCTCCATCCCCGCCTGGCACCCGTGGCGTTACGCCAACTCGCGCTCCTGCTGGCCTCGTTACGCCTGGCCAGTGGCGAAGTGGCCGAGCGTGCGGCCCTGCTGGCCGCCCGGCTGCTGGGTGAGCAGCTGCCGGACCGCTTCCCCGGCGAGAGCCGACTGGCCCCGGCCGCCTCCGCTTCGAGCGCCGGACACCGCGGTTTCATCGCGGACGACCTGGCCGTCCTCGTCCTCGACGGGCACCGCATGGTCGGTCCGGTCCTGGGCGAACTGCGCGACCGACTGCTCGCCGAGCCGGCCATCGGCGACGCGGAGGTGCTGGAGGGCGGCTGCGACCCCTACGCGCCGGGCCTCATCCGGCTGCGCGCGGCGGGCGGCTCGGTCCGGCTGCCGGTCTTCCAGTTCGCCGCCGACGGGCAGCCCGTCGCCGTGGTCCGCGAGGTGAACCGACTGCTGGACGCGGACCACGACCCCTGGGGCGCCGCGATGTGGTGGCTCTCGCCGAACGCCTGGCTGGACGAGCCGCCCGTAGGGCTGATCGGCGGCCCCGCGGAACAACAGCTCCTGGTGGCGGCCGGGTTGCCGACCGAGGGGTGACGGCCGAAGCCCGGCCCCGGCGTGCGGGGTCGGGCGTGCGGGTCGGAGGTGCGGGGGCGGCCTCCGGTGTCAGGACCCCTTGGTCTCGCCCGCGCCGCTGGCCGCCGTGGCGAACTGGGTCCGGTACAGCTCCTCGTAGCGCCCGCCCACGGCCAACAGCTCGGCATGGGTGCCGCGTTCCACGATCCGGCCCTCCTCGACGACCAGGATCTGGTCCGCCGCCTGGACGGTGGACAACCGGTGCGCGATCACCACGGCCGTCCGCCCCGCGAGCGCCTCGCCCAGCGCCTCCTGCACGGCCGCCTCGGAGGTGGAGTCCAGGTGCGCCGTCGCCTCGTCGAGGATCACCACCCGCTGGCGGGCCAGCAACAGCCGTGCGATGGTCAGGCGTTGGCGCTCACCACCGGAGAGCCGGTAGCCGCGCTCACCGACCACGGTGTCCAGGCCGTCCGGCAGGGAGGCGACCAGCCCGTCCAGCCGGGAGCGGCGCAGCGCCTCCCAGACCTCCTCCTCGGTGGCCTGCGGCCGGGCCAGCAGCAGGTTCGCCCGCACCGATTCGTGGAAGAGGTGCCCGTCCTGGGTGACCATGCCGAGGGTGTCGCGGATCGAGTCGGCGCTCAGGTCGCGCACGTCGACCCCGTTCAGTCGGACCGCGCCCGCCTCGGCGTCGTACAGCCGCGGCAGCAGCTGCGCGATGGTGGACTTCCCGGCGCCGGACGAGCCCACCAGGGCGATCATCTGTCCCGCCTCGGCGCGGAAGGAGATCTCGTGCAGCACCTGGGTGCCGCCCCGGGTGTCCAGGGTCGCCACCTCCTCCAGGGAGGCGAGCGAGACCTTGTCGGCGGACGGGTAGCCGAAGGAGACCTTGTCGAACTCCACCGTCACCGGGCCCCGCGGCACCTCCCGGGCGTCGGGCTTCTCGGCGATCAGCGGTTCGAGGTCGAGGATCTCGAAGACCCGTTCGAAGCTGACCAGTGCGCTCATCACCTCGACCCGCGCTCCGGCGAGCGCGGTCAGTGGTGCGTACAGCCGGGTCAGCAGGAGGGCCAGCGCCACCACGGAACCGGCGTTCAGGGTGCCGCGCAGCGCGTAGTACCCGCCGAGCCCGTAGACCAGGGCCAGCGCGAGCGCCGAGACCAGGGTGAGGGCGGTGATGAAGGCGGACTGGGCGACCGCGGTACGGATCCCGATGTCGCGCACCCGCGCCGCCCGGGCCGCGAACTCGGCCGACTCGTCGGCGGGCCGCCCGAAGAGCTTGACCAGGGTCGCGCCGGGTGCGGAGAACCGCTCCGTCATCTGGGTGCCCATCGAGGCGTTCAGGGCGGCGGCCTCGCGCTGCATCCGCGCCATGCGGGCGCCCGTGCGCCGCGCCGGGATCACGAAGAGCGGCAGCAGCACCAGTGCGAGCAGGGTGATCTGCCAGGAGATGCTCAGCATGACGGCCAAGGTCAGCAGGAGGGTCACGGTGTTGCCGACCACCCCGGAGAGGGTGTTGCTGAACGCCCGCTGCGCGCCGATGACGTCGTTGTTGAGGCGGCTGACCAGGGCCCCGGTCCTCGTCCGGGTGAAGAAGGCGACCGGCATCCGTTGCACGTGGTCGAAGACCGCCGTGCGCAGGTCCAGGATCAGCCCCTCGCCGAGGGTGGCCGACAGCTTCCGGGTGAAGAGGCCGAGGGCCGCCTCCACCACCGCGATGGTGGCGATGAGCAGGGCGAGCCGGGTGACCGTGGCGCTCTCCCGGCCGCCGACGATGGCCTCGACGACCCGGCTGGCGAGCACCGGGGTGGCCACCGCGAGCAGTGCCGTGACGATGCTCAGCACCAGGAAGAGCAGCAGCCCGCGACGGTGCGGCCGGGCGAAGGCGACGACCCGCCGCAGGCTCTCGCGGGTGGGTGCCCGGCGCTCCTGCTGGGCGTTGAGCGCGTTGTGCAGCGAGGACCAGGCGGTCATTTCCATAGACATGCGAGGAACTCTAGGACCTCAATCAAACTTGAGGTCAATGACCGGTGGAGAGCCGTTGTTCCGTACCCCCGTGGGCTGTCGGTGCCCGGTGGCATCATCGGGACATGAATCCGGATCCCGCGGTCAGCGTGCTCCACCGCTTTCGCCGATGGGCGGGGGAGGCCCCCGGGGCGCCCGCCGTCGTCAGTGGCACGGCCGTCCTCGACTACGGGGCGTTGGACCGCGACTCCGGCCGCCTGGCGGGCCACCTGCTCGCCGCCGGCCTGGAGCCCGGGAGCGTCGTGGCCATCGCCACCGCGGACCGGCCGGAGGCCGTGACCGCGCTGCTCGCCGTGCTCAAGGCGGGCGGCGCCTACGTCCTCCTCGATCCGGACGAGCCCGCCGCGGCGCGGCGCCAGCTGGCGCAGGCCCCGCCCTTCCTGCTGCTCACGCGCAGCGCGCAGCTGGCCTTCCTCGACGAGGGGAGCGGCCGGCGCGTCATCTGTCTCGACACCGAGGCGCCGCGGATCGCCGCTCGGCCGGTGGAGACGGCTGCTGCGGGCGACCCCGCCGGCGCCGACCCGGCCGCGTTCGTCCTGACCGGGGGTGCGCGGGCGCGCGCGGTGCGGATCGACCACGCCCGGCTGCTCGCCGCCCACGACGGCTGGGCCGAGATCGCCGGCTTCACTCCCGAGGACCGGCACCTGATCACCGCCCGCCCCGACCTCGGCGGGTTCGCCACCGGTTGGACCCGGGCGCTGTGTTCCGGTGGAGCCCTGGTGCTGCCGGACCGCTCGTCCGCGTCCCGGGAGGAGCTGCGCCGCCTGATCCGCGACGAGCGGGTCTCCGTCGTCCACACCGACCCCGGGTCCGCGCACCGGGTGTTCACCGCCGGGGACGGCGCGCGCAACCCGGGCCGCGCGCCCGACCCCGACACGTGGTCCGTCCGCCTGGTCACGGTCACCGGGGACCGGCTCTACCTCGATGAACAGACCTCCCTGCACGCCCTGCTGCGCCCGGGCGCCCGCCTGTTCAACGTCTACGGCACGGCCGAGACCGCGGGGGTCGGCACGTGGTTCGAGCTCCCCATGCTGGCGCGCCCGGTGGTCGGGCCCGAGGGCCTCAGCCTGCTCGGCGTCCCCTTTCCCGGCTGCCGGGTGGAGCTGGTGGCCGGCGAGGTCCGGCTCACCCCGCCGGACGGTGGCGCGGCCGTCGCCACCGGGGACCTCGCCCGGCTCCGTGAGGACGGGCTGCTGGAATTCGCCGGCCGACAGCGGGACCGGGTGGTGATCGGCCGCCGGACCCTGGACACCTACCGGATCGAGTCCCTCCTGCGCGGCCATCCCCGGATCGGCGGGGCGCTGGTGCGGGAGATACCGGACGGGGCGCTCGACGCGGCACCCGGCGGGAAGCCCGGCGAGAAGCGCCACGGCTCCGTGCCGGGTCGTCTCGTCGCGTACGTCGCCCCGCCGGCCTACGCCGAGGCCCTGGGGGAGGCCGACGAGGAGCTGCCGGATGCCGTGGCCGTCGGCCGGCACCTGGCCGAAGCGCTGCCCGCGCAGGAGATACCCCGCACGGTGGTCCGGCTGCGCGCCCTGCCCCGCGACCGCTCGGGCCGGGAGGACCGCGGGGCCCTCCCGCTGCCGGTGGCACCGGGCTCCGCGCGGACCGCCCGCGGCTCGGGCAAGTACACCGCTTCCGGCGGCGAGGTGACCCCCTCGTGCGCGGTCGGCTGCGCGGCCGTGCCCCTCGCCCTGATCGCCGCGTCCCTGACCGGGATCCTCTGGCCCGGCTCGACCGACCTCAGCGGGGTCCCCGGCGGTTACGCGAACCTGTTCTTCGTCCTGTACGTCTTCGAATGGCTGTCCTTCGGCTTCGGCGTGGTGTTCCTCCTCGCGGGTCGTCGCCGGACGCTCGGACAGGGGCGGGGCCGCGCCCTCGGGACGGCCGCGCACCTGGCGATCACCTACCTGCTGGTGTCCTGGTGGCCCCAGGACAACCTGTACCGGCTCGCCGCCAAGCAGGACTGGCCCCGACAGGCCGCCCTCGTCTACGCCTTCAACGTCCCGCTGATGATCGCCGCCGGGATCGTCGCCCTCTACGCCGTCCGCCGACCCCGCGCGGAGGGGGCCGCCGGCTCCTGAGCGCCTTCGCCGAACATCGCCCCGACGGCCGCCGCCCGGGCGCGCACCAGTGCCTCGGCCGCGTCCAGCGCCTCCCGGGTGTGCGCGGCCACCAGGACCCCCAGCCAGGGGACCGGGTCGAAGGCCGCGGTCGCGATGGCCGGGACGAAGACGGCGTCGAGGTCCGCGCAGCCGCGGGCCAGCGCGGCACACAGCTCCCCGGCCATGGCCTCGGGCAGCCGGGCCCCCAGCTCGACCCGGTCCATGATCCGTACCAGGTGGTCCCCGCCGCGCAGTTCGTCGAGCCGGGCCTTGACGACGAAGGCCGCGGAGGGTCCCGTCAGCCGCAGGTTCGTCTCGGTCGGCGCGAGGCGCCCCTGCCCGGCGCCGACGAAGTCCACGTCGAACCAGCCCCGGTACCCCGCCGCGGCCAGCTCGCGGCCCACCGCGCCTCCGAAGGCCGACAGCGCCTCCCGTGCCCTGTCGGGGACCACTCCCGGCCCGACCGTGGCCCCGCGGTAGCCGGTGTCCACCACGTCCATCACCGCCGCGCCCACCGGGTGGACGCGGCCCGCGGCGTCCACGAAGGCGTCGTACGTCAGGTCGCGCACCGGCGCCCGCGGGTCGTGCGCGTACTCCTCGGCGAGCAGCGGTCCGCGCGGCAGCCCGCGCAGCGCCGCCAGGGCCCCGCCCGCCGCGCGCACGCGCTCCGGCGTGAGCACCCGCGTGCCCGAACCCCCCACCCCGTGCTCCGACTTGAGCACGGTGGCGAGACCGGCCCGGGCCCGCGCCGCCACCAGGCGGGCCGCGGCCCATCGGTTGCGCGGCCGCCACTGCCGGGGGACCAGCACGTCCGGGTGACCGCCCGCCCGCACGATCCCGGTGAACAAGGCGTGCGAGGCCGCCTTCGATTCGTAGCGCAGCACCTCGGGGCGCCACGGCCCGCCCCCGGCCAGCCGGGCGAAGTCCGGGCTCTGCCCCCACGGCACCAGCACCGCCCCCGATCCGGTCAACTGGGCGGCGAGCGCGGGCCGCGCCCCCACGGCGGCCGACAGCGAGCGGTGGTCGGGCGCCAGCCCGTCGTGGACCGCCACCCGCGGCCAGTCCAGTTGCCGCGCGACCTGCTCCACCCACCAGGCGGGCACCGGCCGGGGCAGGACCAGCGCGGCGGGGCGGGGACCGTAGAAGGCGGCGAGAGCGGCGTAGTGGTGCGCGGCGAGCTGCTCGCGGTCCAGGGAGGCGTCACCGAACTGCGCGTTGTACTCGGCCACGTTGCCGAGGTGCACCGCGGGCCGGTCCCCGGTCCAGACCGCCACCCAGGGCGCGGCCCCGTCGAGCCGCACCTCGAAGCGCACCAGCCCCGCCGCCGGTGCGCCACCGGCCGGACGGGCCCCCATCGCCCGGTAGAACCCGGCGGCGTGCGGGTCGGCCTCGATCACCAGTGCCCGGCAGCCCAGTTCGCGGGCCCGGCGCACCGCGTCCCGGTACAGCAGCCGGCCCACCCCGCGGCCGATGGCCGACGGTTCCACGAAGAGCAGCCCCAGCTCGGCCACGGGCGGGCTCCCTTCGAGCGTGGCGACGCCGAGCAGCTCCGGGCGTGACCCGGTCGCCTCGGCGACCACGACCCGGCGCGCCCCGACCTCCTCGGCCCGGATCGCCAACTCCGACGCGCAGGAGGCCAGGAACTCCTGGTCGTACCCCCAGTGCGCCTTCGACCGCAGCGCCAGCGCGCCGAGCGCCGCCGCCTCGTCCGGCCGGGCGGCCCGTACCCGCACCCGCACCACCTCCCGAACCATTCGTGCCTCCCCGTCCCCGGCCGGAACGGCCGTGCGATAGTTTTCCCTTCCCCACGCGGCTCCTCGCATCCCCTTTCCACCCACGCGGAGAACAGGCCCCTCAATGAGCGACATCATCAACGGACTCGGCCGCACCAGCGCCTTCGGCGCCCTCGGCCTGGTGCTGCTGATCCTCGGCATCGTCCTGGTGGACGTGCTGACCCCCGGTGCGCTCCGCAAGCAGATCTGGGAGGAGCGCAACCGCAACGCGGCCCTGCAGCTCAGCTCGGCCCTGCTCGGCGTCGGCGGGATCGTGTTCACCTCGATCTGGACCACCTACGACGACTTCGGCAAGGGTCTGCTGAACACCGCCGCCTTCGGCGTGCTCGGCCTGGTCCTGATGGGGCTGGCCTTCCTGGTCCTGGACGTCTTCACCCCCGGCAAGCTCGGCGCGATCGTGGTCGACCCGCAGCCGCACCCGGCCGTCTGGGTCACCGCCTCCTGCAACCTCGCGGTCGCGGCCATCGTGGCGGCCTCGATCTCCTGACCCCACACCCCTCAGGCCAGGCCCAGGGCGAAGACGGCGAATCCCGCCGACAGCAGGCCGGCCGCGGTGCGCCGCGCCGCGGTCGACCGGGCCCACGGTGCCTCGAAGCGCCGTGCGTACCGGGCGATGAGCACGAGCAGCGCCGCGAACACCGGCAGCCAGGCGAGCCGCTGCACGATCCACAGCGCCGTGTCCGGGGCCGTCGTCAGCCCGGGGAGCCCGCCCAGGGCGGCGGCGGGCACGGCCGCGGCCAGCATCGCGCTCTGGTGCCAGCACAGGACGGTCATCGCGGACAGGTTGACGACGACCACCGGAGCCCACAGGGCCGGCCGCGCCAGCCACCGCGCGAGCCGGTCCCGGACCAGGATCGCCGCCCCGGACTGGGCCGCGGCCAGCGCCAGGACCAGCAGCGACGGCGGGTGCGAGTTGGTACGGGCCGCGCCCGGTACGCCGACCATGGACGCCGGGTAGTGGAAGAGCAGCAACAGGACCGCGAAGAGCGCCGTGCCGCCCGCGCACAGCAGTGCCGCGCCGCGCCGCCCGATCCGGCCCTCGCCCCAGGAGACGCCGAGCTGATAGGCGAACAGCCAGCCCGGCAGGACGTTCACCAGGGCCACCCAGGACGGCACGGCCTCCGCGTACGGCCCGTAGCGCAGGAAGTCCACCACGGCCACCGAAGCGAGCAGCGGCGCCGCCGCCCAGCCGCCGAGCCGGCGCGCCGCGCGCACGCAGTACGGGGTCAGGGCGGTCACCACCGCGTACACCCCCACGAACCACAGGGGTTGGACCACCAGCGTCGCCCCGGTCCGCAGGGTCGTCACTGGCACCCCCGCCGCGTACAACACCGGCGCGAGCACGGCCCACACGGCGGTGACGCCGAGCACCGGGCGGCCCAGCCGGGCGATCCGGCCCCGCAGCCAGGCCCCCGCCGAGCCCGCGCGGCGGTGGTAGGACAGCACCGAGGCGTACCCGCCGACCAGGAAGAAGATGCCGAGCATCTGGAGCACCCAACTGGCGGGCGCGAGCGCGGCGAAGGAGGACAGCGGGCTCGCGTTGTGCAGCGCGCCCGCGCCGTCCAGGGTGAAACCGCCCAGCATCCAGTGGCCGGCGGGGACGGCCAGCAGCGCGATCGCGCGCAGCGCGTCGATCGCGCGGTCACGGTGGGCCGGGGTGTCCCGGTCGATGCGCCGGGCGAGGCGGCGCAGCCCCCCGACGGACGGGCCGGTGCGGGTCACGCCCTGCCTCGCGCCGCTCATCGGGCCGCTCCCGTCGTGATCGCGGCGAAGGCCGCCAGGGACCGCGTCCCGGGGACGAAGTAGCCGGTGTGGCCCTCGGCGTCGGCGGCCGGGACCCGCCGGGCGCCGAACGCGGCCGACGTCGGGTCGGCGCCGTGCCCGAGCCCGGCGAACTCGACGTTCGGCACGTCGTCGATCCAGTCGGAAGGGCCCTTGGCGGCCCACACCCGGGCCCGGGTCCCCAGCGCGGCCGCGCTCCGCGCGTGCATGCCGGGGGAGCCCAGCACCACGATGTCCCGCGCGTCCGCGTGGCGGGCGGCCAGCGCGCAGACCACCGAGCCGTAGCTGTGGCAGAACAGCGCCGGCCGCGCCGCACCGACGGCGTCGAGGCCCGCGAGGAAGCGGGTCAAGCGGATCGCGCCGGCCTCCGCGAGCCGGACGCGGGCGGCGTCGAGCCCCACCCCGACGGGGGTGGTGTAGCCCGTCCAGGCCACCACGGCGGTGGTGTCGCCGCTGGCGGCGCGCAGGGCGCGGGCCATTCCGACGGGGCCGCTGTACGCCGCGCGCGCACGGTCGTGCGTCCGCGCGTCGTTGTCGGAACCGGGCACGACCACGGCCACGTGCTCCGCGTGCGCCAGGTCCCCGAAGACCTCGACGACCTGCCCGCGCCCGCGCGGGTCGAAGGCGAGGACCTGCCGCCCGGACCCGGCGAGCGAGAGGTACCGGCCGTCACCGGAGGCCAGGATCGAGATCCGGTTCGCCTGGTACCGCAGCGCCACGGGTACGCCGTCCAGATTGCCGACGACCAGCGGGTGCCGGCGCCCCAGGGCCTGCGCCTCTTCCGGGGCCAGCGCGGCGAAGAAGCGGGCCACCGCGTCCGGTGCGGCCGTGGCCGGATCGGGCAGCCCCGGCACCGCCAGCCAGGCCGTGGTCCCGGGGAGCGGCCCGGTGACCGCCGGCTGGGCGTCGGCGGACGCCCAGCCGGCGGTCCCCGTGATGACGGCCGCCGTCAGTACGGCGGCCACCAGCGTCCTCCCGAAGCGGCGCATGCCCCTTCTCCTCTCCTCGTGTCGAGGAGGAAGGTAGGAAGAAGGTGTCGAAGCGGACATCGCACCAGGGAGCCAAGTGCGCTGTCATACCTGGGTAGGGGGTGGAGGAGGGCTCCGGTCGTGGCGGCCGGTGGCTCGGCGCGCGACGCCCCTCAACGGGCGGCCCTGGCAGACTTGACGACATGTCCGACACACCGTCCGCGAACCGGCCGCCGGAGGATCCGATCCCCGCGTACCTGACGCACTACCCCGAGGTCCTCGCGTCCGGTTCGCTGCGCGACGCCCTTCAGGAAGCGGCCGATCGAGCGGGCCTCCCGCTCGCCGTCGAGCTGACGTCCGCACCGGGCTGGCGCGTCACGGCCGCGCAGGTGACGGCCGACGGCCGCGCGGCGCAGGTCCTCATGAGCATCGGCGACCGCTCCTTCTCCGTTCACTGCCGGGCCGCCGACGTCAGCATGGCCACCGGCCGGACCGAGGACCTGTCCGAGGTCGTCGGGGCGCTGCACTCCTGGACGCGGGGACACCGCCTGCGGGAACTCGTCGCGCGGTGGCCGTTCCTGCGGACCTGGGAGCTGGCCGAGGCCTACGAGCGGGGCGACGCGGTACCGGCGCGCTGGCGCTCCCTGCGCGGCTCCGCCGCACAGCGGGGCGACACCGCGATGTCGGAGCTCCTGGCGGCCGCCTTCGCCGAGCCGAGGCTGCGGGTCCTGTCGCCGGGGCGGAGCCTGCACTGGCTCACCTTCAGCCGCAGGGCCGCGCCACCGATCTGCCACGACCTGCCGCGGACCATGCCGGTCAAGGGCGGCGGCTACCGGATCCGCTTCGCCGACGGCCGGCTCCAGGACGTGGACGATGCGGCGGGGGCCGTCGCCCTCGTCCTCGCCGGCCTCCCCGAGGACGCCGTCCCGCACCCATGACCCCGCGCGCGACGGGGCGCGGCGTCAGGCGCCGTCGCCCGGGCGCACCAGCCCCGCCTCGTAGGCGAAGATGACGGCCTGCGCCCGGTCCCGCAGGTCCAACTTGCCCAGGACCCGCCCGATGTGCGTCTTGACCGTCTGCTCGGCCAGCACCAGGTGCCCGGCGATCTCCTGGTTCGACAGCCCGCGCGCGATCAGCTCCAGCACCTCGGTCTCCCGCGGGGTCAGCCCGTTCAGCCGGAGCGCCGGATCCTTGCGGGGCGCGGGCCGGCGCTGCACGAAGTCCGCGATCAGCCGTCGCGTCACCGACGGCGCCAGCAGGGCCTCGCCCGAGGCGACCACCCGGACCGCCGCGATCAGGTCGGCCGGGGGCGCGTCCTTGAGCAGGAAGCCGGAGGCGCCCGCGCGCAGCGCCTCGTACACGTAGTCGTCGATGTCGAAGGTGGTCAGCATCAACACCTTCGGCCGGTGCACCACACCGGGCGCCGGTCCGAGCAGGGCGCGCGCCGCCGTCAGGCCGTCCATCTCCGGCATCCGTACGTCCATCAGCACCACGTCGGGGTGCGCGGCCCGCGCCACCTCGATGCCGCGCCGGCCGTCGGGAGCCTCGCCCACGACGTCGATGTCGGCCTGCGCCGACAGCAGTGCGGCGAACCCCGCCCGCACCATGGCCTGGTCGTCGACGATGATCACGCGGATGGTCAACTGGCGTCCTCGGCAGGGGGGTGCAACGGCAGGCGGGCGGCGACCCGGAAGCCGCCGTCGGGAAGCGGGCCGGTGTCCAGCGTCCCGCCCGTCAACCGTACGCGCTCGCGCATGCCGATCAGACCGTGACCGGTGCCCGGCCCCTCCAAACGCACCGGCGCGCTGCGGGCCCGCCCGTTGACCACGAGCACCAGCACCTCGCCCGCGGCGCCCGCGTCATGGCGCACCGACACCCGGGTCGTCGCCCCCGGCGCGTGCCGCACCACATTGGCCAGTGCCTCCTGCACGATCCGGTACGCCGACAGGTCCACCGCGGGCACGGCCTCGGCGGCCTTCGCCGCCTGCGCCGTCATCGACAGCTCCACCGGCAGACCCGCCCGTACCGTCGCCTCCACCAGCTGCTGCACCCGCGCGAGCCCCGGCTGCGGAGCCCGCTCGCCGTCCACCCCGTCGCCCCGGAGCACCAGCAGCAGCCGCCGCATCTCGCCCAGCGACTCCCGGGCGCTCGCCGCGATCGCGGTGAACTCCTGGCGCACCTCCTCGGACACGTCCGGCAGCCGGTACGGCGCCGAGTCCGCCTGCACGGTGATCACCGACATGTGATGGGCCACCACGTCGTGCAGCTCACGGGCGATCCTGGCCCGCTCCTCCAACAGGGTGCGCCCGGCGCGCTCGGCCTCGCTGATGCTCTCCTGCTCGGCCACCCGCCGCTGCGCGTCGCCCACCCCGCGCAGCGCCCCGGTCACCACCAGCATGACGCCGGCCAGCACGAACAGGAGCGCGTGCGTGATCGTCACCCCGTCCCGTGGGAGGAGACCGAGCAGCACCCCGACCGCCCCGGTCACCAGCCACACTCCGATCAGGGTCCGGATCGACTCGCGCAGCCCCAGGCAGGCCATCAGCAGCAGGTAGCCGATGATGACCATGGGCGTCCACGGCCAGGCCTGCCCGGCGATCCGGTCGGCGTGGACCAGTACGAGGGCGCCCACGATGTCGGCCGCGAGCACCAGCGCCCACGCGGCCAGCGGCCGGGTCACCGCGAGCAGCAGCGGCACGGTCTGCGCCACGCCCAGCGCGCCCGCCCAGCCGCCCCCCGCCTTGTAGTCGTCGGTGAGGACGCTGATCGTCACGGGCAACAGGGTGAGCACGGCGACCGCGACGACCGCGTAGGGCAGCCGGCGCTGCCACCGCTTCGGGGCCTGCGCGAACAACGGCTCCGCGGCTCTGGCCGGGGTCCGCAGCACCGCGGTCAGCCCGGGCGGGGGACCGGACGTCTCTTCGCTTCGCATGATCCGTCCAGCCTAGGGGGTGTCCGGCGTCCGCCGGCCGTGCCGGGTGGATCTTGCGTGGGGATAGGGTCTCGGTGGCGCCGGGGGACGACGTCACCAGGGACAGCGCGAGCGTCGGGGGTCGGGGCATGGGTTCGGTGGCCACGTTGGAGAAGCTGCTGCCGGTCCTGCTGGCCTTCGGCTGCGGGGCGGTGCTCGCCAAGCGCAAGGTCGTCCCCGCCGAGGCGTCCAAGGCCTTCGCGGACTACGCCTTCCTCTTCGCCGTCCCCTGCTACCTCTTCGGCAACATCTACGCGAGCGACCTCGGCGCCCTGTTCAACTGGCGCGCGCTGTCGGGCTACGCGGCCACCGCCGCGCTCGCCGTCCTGCTGGTCGGTCTCGCCGCCCGGGCCCGGGGGGTGCGGGAGCCGCGCGGAGTGGCCCTGCGGATCATGGCGGGCGTCCAGGTCAACACCGCCTACTTCGCGGTGCCCGTCTTCATCACCGTGTTCGGCGACGCGGCGCCGATCTTCCCGGTGTTGCTGTTCCAGGTCTGCGTGCTGTCCCTCGTGGTCATCTCCATCATGGAGCTCGGCCGCGCCGACGACGCGGCCGAGGGCGGCGCGGCCGGCGACGCAGCGGCCGCCGTCGGCGGGGCCTCGCGGCCCGTCCGGCTCGCCCGGGCCGTCGTCGCCTCGCTGACCACGCCGCTCGTGCTCGCCTGCAACGCGGGCATCCTGCTCAACCTGCTCTCGCTGCCCGTCCCGAAGGTGGTGCTCGACGGCTTCGCCTTCGTCGGCGACAGCGCCTCGCCGGTCGCGCTCTTCGCCCTCGGCCTCCACCTCGGCGGTCTCGGCCTCGACGTCCGGGGCACGACCCGCGAGGAGATCGCGCTGATCGCCTTCAAGTGCCTGGCCTTCCCGCTGCTCGCCTGGGGCGTCTGCGGCGCCCTGTTCGGCGTCACGGGGGACTGGCTGAAGTACCTGGTGCTGATCGCCGCGATGCCCACCCCGCAGAACCTCTTCATCTTCGCCCAGCGCTACGACGTCGGCGTGGACCTCTCCGCCGCCCTGGTGATCAAGAGTTCGGTCGCCGCGCTGCTGCTGCTCCCGCTGTGGATCCAGTGGGCGGCGGCCTGAGTCGACGGACGGCCGTCAGGCGCTCAGCACACCGGTCCCGAGCAGGCCGAAGAGCAGCACGCCGATGGCGATCCGGTAGATGACGAAGGCGTTGAAGGAGTGCTTCGCGACGAACTTCAGCAGCCAGGCGATCGAGGCGTAGGCGACCACGAAGGACACCAGGGTGCCGACGGCCAGGGGCGCGAGGTCCACCCCGGCGCCGACCGCGTCCTTGAGTTCGTAGAGGCCGGCGCCGGTCAGGGCGGGGATGCCGAGGAAGAAGGACAGGCGGGTGGCGGCGACCCGCTCGAGGTCGAGGATCAGGCCGGTGGACATGGTGGCGCCGGAGCGGGAGAAGCCGGGGAAGAGCAGGGCGAGGATCTGCGAGGACCCCACGAGCATCGCGTCCTTGAGCCGCGTGTCCTGTTCGCCGCGCCGGTGCCGGCCCATCTGGTCGGCGGCCCACATGAGGCCGCTGCCGACGATCAGGGAGCCGGCGACCACCCACAGCGAGGCGAGGGGGCCCTCGATCAGGGGCTTGGCGGCCAGTCCGACGACGACGATGGGGATCGTGGCGTAGATGACCCACCAGGCGAACTTGTAGTCGTGGTGGTGACGCTCCTCGCGGTGGGCCAATCCCCGCCCCCACGCGGAGACGATCCGCACGATGTCCTTGAAGAAGTACACGAGGACCGCCGCGATGGCCCCCACCTGGATCACGGCGGTGAAGGCGACGACGGCCTTGTCGTCCACCGGAATCCCCATCAGGCCCTCGGTGATCTTCAGATGGCCGGTGGAGGAGACCGGCAGGAATTCGGTGACTCCTTCGACGACGCCGAGAACGACTGCCTGGCCTATGCCGATGGTGCTCAATTGCCCCGTCCCTGAGGTTGGTTCGCGCGGGTGACCCCTGGCCGTCTACAAGCGTGTAGAAGACGAGGGTGACTGTAGAGGATCCACGCCGGGGCGACCAACACGCCGTGGGGCTAGGGTGCGCAGCGGAGAGGTGGAGGCGGATCGCATGGTGACGGGCCCGGCGTCCCGGACGCTGCCGGTGCTGCTGACCTTGACCGGTGGCGCGGGTGCGGGGAAGACGACGCTGGCCGATGCGCTGGCGGCCACCGCGGTCGGGGCGCCGGTGCGCGTGCTCCACGGGGACGACTACTACCACGCCGCCCACGACGAGGGCGGTGCGGGGCACGGGATCTGGCGGCCCGATGCCACGGGCGTCCCGCGGCTGGACACCGGCGACCCCCGCTCCGTCGATGCCGAGCGGCTGACCGGGGACACGGCCCGCGCGCTCGGCTCGGCCCCCGTGGTGATCGTCGAGGGCCTGTTCGCGCGCCGGATCGGCCCGCCGGTGGCCTGCGCCCGCTTCGACGTGTTCGTCGACCTCCCGGCCGACCTGCGGCTGGTGCGCAAGATCCGGCGCAAGTGCCTGCGCGAGGGCTTTCCCCTCGACGTCCTGCTGACGAACTACCTCGACCACCGGCGCGACGCGCACGAACGCCACGTCGAATCGCTCCGCGCCTCCTGTGACCTGGTGATCGACGCGCGCGGGGAGCCCGCCCGGTTGGCCCGCGAGGTCTGGGCGGCCTTCGTCCGCTGACGGTCTACGGGGCCGGGGTGGAGGCTTCCGGGTCCGGGCGGGTCGACGGGAGGGGGCGCAGGGCCGGCCAGCGGGTGCGGATGCCTTCGCGCATCCGGGCCGCCAGGCGGGACAGGTCCGACAGGTCCGGGTGGTCGGCGCCCAGGGCGCAGACCACGCCGAGGCGGTGGGCCAGCCGTTGGCGGGCCGTGGCCGTGCCCCAGGTCCAGTCCTCGCGCGCCGCCCGGGCCAGGTGGTCCCCGGCCTCCCGCTGGGCCCGCGGCACCAGCGCGTCCCCGCGCAGCAACCAGCCCGCGCAGGCGTCGGCGAGGCCGTCGGGGAGGTCCTCGCCCCGCTCCTCCCGCCACGCCGCACGGTAGGCGGCCTCGGCGCGGGCGAGCAGCGGCGGCGCCGCGGCCGTCACCCACGCGCAGGAGGGGAACCCGATCCGCAGGTAGGCCAGTTCGGTGAGACCGCTGCCCATGGCCGCCTGTTCGAAGTCGACGAACCGGATCCCCGCCGGGGTGTGCAGGTCGTTGCCGGGACACGGATCGCCGTGCAGCAGCGAGTCCACCGGGGCCGCGTCGAGCCGCTCCACCAGGGCCGACAACTGCGCCCGCGCCCCGGCCGGTACCGCGGCCCCCAGCTCCCCGGCCAGGCCGAGGAACGCCAGGACGTCCTCCTCGCCCGGACCCCGCCACCGCGGCAGCCCCGATGCTTGTCCTGCGGACAGCGCGGCCCCGCAGGCGTGCAGCCGGGCCAGTGCCACCGCGTACTCCACGATCCACTCGGGCCCGGGCCGCCGGTGCTCCAGGAGTTCCAGCACGAGGACCCGCTCGGCCGGATCGGCGGCGAGCAGCGCGGGCGCCAGGGGTCCGGCGGGGCGCCGGCCGGCCAGCCGCAGGGCGGTGACCTCCCGCGCGTACCGGTCCTGCGCGCCGGGACCGGCGACGAGCTGCTTGAGGACGGCCGGCCCCCCGGCCAGTTCGACCCGCCACACCCGCGAACGCGGGCTGCTCTCCAGCCGTTCCGCCCGCCCCGGCGGCCCCAACCGGTCCCGCAGTCCGTCCCCGAACGGCAACCGCTCCGTCATCGCGCCCCTTCCGCCTCCGCCACCGCGCAGAACGGCCCCACACCACCACACCCCCGTGCTCCCGGGCCAACGGATTTCCGCGTGCGCCGCGCGGCCCCGTGCGTTCCCCCGCGCGGGGGAGCCTCGTTGAGACCGGTATGGAAACTGGCGTGGAACTGCCGTCCGTCGCGGCGCCCGGGGTCGGCGAGCGGGCCGACGCGGCCGCCGACGCGGCCTGTCACCTGTACGACGCCGCCTTCCTCGGCGGCTGGAGCCGGACCGCGGCCGAGGACGCCGCCGAGACCATCGAGACCACCGCGCACGCCCTGGCGAACGTCCACCCGCGGGCCGAGGTCATCCTCGGGCCCGTGCACGCGGCCCTCGCCGACCTGCGCCGGCGGCTCGAACTGCCCCCGGCGGACACCGTCATCGCGCCGGGCGTGCCGCAGACCCCGCGGACGGTGGGGAACCCGCGGCGCACCCGGCGCCCGCACGGGCTCATCGCGCCGCGTCGACCGCCGTCTGGTACAGGCTCCTGACGTCCGTGCCGAAGTAGGAGCTGTACGAGGTGTCCGGGCCGGGACCGCCCGTCTTCCAGCCCCCGATGACCCCGATGACGTCCCCGGTGTTGGTGAACCGGTCGAAGTTCTTCAGGAACGGGCCGCCGCTGGTCCCACCGGGGTAGCCGGTGCAGTCGATCCGCAGGAACGATCCGGGGCTGGCCGGATCGGTACTGGTGAACCGGGTCGTCCGGTTGACGCACAGCCGGGGCCGGGCGGCCGAGGCCGGATAGCCGATCAGCCGCACCTCGTCGTGCTCGTAGCCGTCGCCCGTGACCAGCCGGTTCCCGCCGACCGCGTCCTCGACCTCGGTGCCCTGGCTGTTCGGTCCGACCCGGGCGAAGGCCACGTCGAGCGTGGCCGCGAGGTCGGGCCCCTGCTGCTGGTAGCGCGGGTCGACCCACACCTTGAGCACGGGGAACATCCCGTACGGGCGGGGGGTCTTGGCCGTGTAGTGCGGTACGAACGCGACCTGCCGGGTGTCGGCGCCCAGCAGGCAGTGCGCCGCCCCGAGCACCAGGTCCTTGTACGGGGAGGCGACCACGCTGGCGGTACAGAAGTACGCCCCGCCGTCCTTCATCACGAAGAGCCGGCCGACCACCGGCACCCCGTCGAAGTCCTGCCCGTCACCGGGCCCGGCCGCCGCCGGGACGCCCGCGTCGCCGCCCATGACCGTGGCGGAGGCCATCCGGTCCGTGGTCCAGAAGGCCTGCGCGTCCCGGGCGGTCCAGTGGCCGCCGCCCGGCGCCCGGGTCCCGGCGGAGCCGGCGCCGGCGGGCACCTGCCCGATGCCGACCACCACGGAGGCCGCGGCCACCAC
This sequence comes from Streptomyces sp. NPDC028419, assembly GCF_055565515.1. Taxonomy (NCBI): domain Bacteria; kingdom Bacillati; phylum Actinomycetota; class Actinomycetes; order Kitasatosporales; family Streptomycetaceae; genus Streptomyces; species Streptomyces sp. NPDC028419. The sequence continues at coordinate 162,847 of NZ_JBVHUE010000002.1, forward strand.
GACGAGCGTCCGACGCAGCATCGCACCACACCGCATGCTGAACTCCTCTTCCCACTGTTGACCGGACGGCTCAGGCACTAGACCCCCTGGGGGAAGTCGAAGAGACGGCTGGGGTCATAGGCATGCTTGACCTCCTTCAAACGAGCGAGATTGCCGCCGTAGTACGCCTCGCCCCAGTTCTGGAGCTTCGGATCCGTGTAGTTCTGGTACGCGCGCCCGCCCGCCCACGGCCGCAGCCGCTGCCAGAGCCCGTCCAACCAGGCCTGATGGCGCCCGACGTCGGCGGGCGAGGACCCCGACGGCCAGTACGCGAGGTACTGGGCGAGGAAACCGGCGGCCCGGTGGACGAACGCGGTCGCCGCCGGGTCCACCCGGCCCACCGCGCCCCCGCACACCCCGTCGAACTGCACCACGCCGAGCCCGCCCGGGGGCACCGCCGAGGCGTAGCGCCGTACGCCGTCCAGCACGGCCGCGACGGCGTCCTCGGGCAGGCCCGCGGCGGGCCAGAAGTCCGAGCGGGCCGCGTAGTCGTCCCGGCCGAGGCGCCCCTGCGGATCGTGCCCCGGCAGCCGCCCGGGCAGGTGGCACCGGGCCGCCGACTCCTCCCGGCAGCCGGACAGGGTGCGCATGGTGTCGCCGTAGGTCCCCACCTCCACGTGGCTGTCCCGGGGCCGGACCCCGACCGCGTCCGCCAGCCGGGTGAGCTGCTCCTCCAGCGCGCGGCGGCCGTCCAGGCAGAGCACCCGCACCGCTGCCGGCCCCGGCGCCGCACCGGGCTCGACCACGAACTCGACCTGGCTCCAGAAGGGGTCCGCCAGCGAGCCGAGCCACCGCTGCCAACCGCGCAGCAGCGCGCCGCAGTCCCGCCAGGACCAGTGCAGTTCCGCGAAGGCGCAGGCCCCGACCGGGCGGGTGCGCAGCCGGAATTCGGTGACGACCCCGAAGTTCCCGCCGCCGCCCCCGCGCAGCGCCCAGAAGAGGTCCGGGTCGGTGCGCGCGTCCACCTCGCGCACGACCGCGTCGGGGGTGACGATCCGGACTCCGGTGAGCTGGTCGCTGGTCGTCCCGAAGGCCCGGCTGGAGACGCCGAGGCCACCGCCGAGCGCGAGCCCCGCGATCCCCACGGAGGGGCAGAGGCCGGTGGGCACGGCCACGCCCCGCTCCGCCAGCCGCGCGTTCACGTCGCCGAGCCGCGCCCCGGCGCCGATCCGGGCCTCCCCGGTCCCGGTCTCGACGGCCGCCATGGCACCGACGTCGACGACCAGGCCGGCTCCGGTCGAGTAGCCGGCGTAGCTGTGCCCGCCGCCGCGGGGCACGATGGCCACCGCCGCGCGGCGGGCGAAGGCCACGCAGGTCGCGACGTCACGGGCGTGCGCGGGGTAGGCGACGGCGCCGGGTGCGATCGTGTCGTAGCGCGGCTGGAAGAGCCGGCGGGCCTCGGCGTAGTCCCGTTGCCCGGGGAGGACCACCTGTCCGTCGAGGTCCCGGGCGAGCGCCTCGAAATCGGCGGCGCGCCGCCGGTCCCGGTTTCCCGGTGGCCGCGCCGCCCCGACGGAGGCGAGAACGGCCGCGGCGGCGCCGGCGAGGAGGTGACGGCGATCGAGGCTCATGTCCCACTAGTGCCATCGCCGCCCCCGATCGCCCGGGGGACAGGGCCGCGCACGGGCCCGGCTCCCCCCGAACGGCCCACCCCGGCCCGCCCTCGGGGGCGCCGAGCTACCGCAGCGCGAGCCCCGACGGTCGGCCCAGGGTCGTCCACTGGTCGCCCGGGGTGGCCGGGCTGAGCCGCATCAGGGTGAGCGCCTTGGCGGGCAGCGGTTCGCTCAACAGGGCCACCGCGTCCGGGGTGCGCTCCAGCGCGGGCGCGGCGGCGGCCAGGTCCTCGGCCAGTGCCCCGACCGAGCCCGCCAGCGCCCCCAGGGCCCCGGTCACCAGCGAACCGAACAGCTTGCGGCGCAGCAGTACCTCGTCGTCCGTGACCAGCCGCCCCGCCAGCGGCGGCGCCGGGATCCCGTGCGCGGCGAGCCGGGCCGGGCTGATGCGGATGTCGGCGAGGTCCCGGTAGACCAGCCGCAGCGGTTCCCCGGCGGGGGAGAGGACGACGAGCAGGTTCTGGCCGTGCGCCTCCAGGGCCACGCCGAGGTCGAGCACGCGCAGGCACACCGAGAGCGCGAGCCGGGCGAAATCGGCCCGCCAGGCGGGCGAGCGGGCCCACTCGGTGCCCCCGAGCGCCCCGACCGGCACGACCCGTTCGCCCGCGCCGGCGTCGGCGTACCGCTCCGGCGGCTCGCGCAGCACGGCCGCCAGGTCCGGGCTGTGCGCGGTGGCGGCGCCCAGGGTCCGGGTGACGTGCAGCCGCCCGTCGAGTCGGGCGGCCAGCGACGCGGCGAAGGCCGACACCGCCTGCGCGGTCTCGATCGAGTACTGCGAGACGTCCCGCACGGAGGAGGTCAGCCGCGTGCTCAGCGCCGTCTTGACCTGCGGGGCCGTGCCCCCGGGGGCCCAGCCGTCCAGCGGGCCGCCCGCGACCGGGGCCAGCGAACGCAGCGCCATCAGCGGATGCGCCGCCAGGCCCGCCAGGCCCGCCGGGCCGGCCCCGCCCGCCACGGCCGCCCCGGGCAGGCGCGGTACGTGCGCGGCCTGCCAGGGGTGCACCGGGATCAGGATCCGCGCCCCGTCCCGCAGCGCCGCCGGCCAGGCGCCCGTCACCAGGCTCGCGTCCGCCCGTACGGCCCGCAGGCCGAGGGTGACGACCGGCCGGTGCTCCGGCGCGTACGCCAGCTCCTCGGCCACCGAGAAGCCGGGGCGGTAGCGGCAGTTGGGGTGGTAGGGATGCCCGTCGACCACCCGCTGCTCCCACTCCCAGACCTCGACCGGGCGCTCCGGCCCCCCGTGCGCCGACTGCCCCGCCCGGGAGAGCGCGAGGGAGGCCGTACTGCCGTCCAGCTCGGCCGCGAAGCCGGCGCCGTGCGGTACCCGCAGCGCCGCCATCAGATCCGCGGCCCGCGCGTGCGCCGTACCGTCGAGGTGCAGCTCCTGGACGCGGGCGTCGTGCGCGTACGGGTCGGGGAGCGGTCCGTGCAGCCGGGCGCCGTCGGCGAGCAGCACGGTCATCGCGTCGCCCGACACCGAACGGCGCACCACCCAGGGCAGCGGTTCGTGGGCCAGCGCCCGCCAGAGCCGGGTCAGGACGGCCGCCCGTGCGCCGGGCAGCGCCGCCGCGTAGGCCGGGCCGAGGGTCGGTCGTACGTCGTCCAGCCGGGCGGCGACGGCGTCCTCGGCGGCGGATCCGGGGGCATGACCACTGCGGTACAGGGCGGAATCCTTTCGGTCGGGCACGGCACCGGGCGAGCGGCTCGTCGCGCGAGCGCCGCGTCGGGAGTCCCGTTCGTATTCTCGTCGGATCATCATCGCCCGAACGCCGCGGCGACGGCCCGCATCGCCGATACTGAAGATCACTGCCGGCCCTAGAGGGAAGTCCGTGGACCCTTGGAACCCAACGCCGCCGTGACGTCCGCCGTCACCGCCGCCGCCGACGATTACGCCGCGGCGCCGCTCCTGAACTGCCTCCTGCGGGAGGCGTCCGCACCCGAAGGGGACGCCGCCGAGGGGGTCCACCGACTGCTCGGCAGCGGGCGCCTCCTACGGGTCCGGGCCGGGCGCCGCCCCGGCCGTCCCGAGCTGCGGGGCGCCGACGGCTGGTACCCGCTGAGCCACACCGACCTCATCAAGCTCACCTCCGACGAGCTGCGCCGCTACACCGGCGCGGCCAATGACGAGCTGCCCGCCGAGATCGCCGACAGCCGCGCCGCGATCGGCGCGATCCTCGCGGCCCGCGCCTCGGCCACGCCGCCGGACGACCCCTACGTCCGCTCCGAACAGGCCCTGCTGATGGGCCACCCGTACCACCCCGCGCCCAAGGCCCGCGGCGGGGCGCCGGCCCGGTCCTGGCTGCCCTACGCCCCCGAGGCGCACGGCCGCTTCCCGCTGACCTTCCTCGCGCTGCGCGCCGACCAGGTGCACGAGGAGGGCGGCGCGGCCGCCGCGCGACTGTTCGAGGAACTCGCCGACGCCGCCGGCGCGCCGCCGGTGCCGCCCGGCCACGTCCTGCTGCCCGCCCACCCCTGGCAGTGGGAGCTGACCTGCGCGCACCCGGCGCTGAGCGCGGCCCTCGCCGACGGGCGGCTGCTGCGGCTCGCCGGCGGCACCCGGCCCGGTTGGCCCACGGCCTCCGTGCGGACCGTGTACCTGCCGGGTCCGCGGAGCGACCTCTTCGCGAAATTCAGCCTGGACGTCCGGATCACCAACGACGTGCGCCGGCTGTGGCGGCACGACCTGCTGAAGCTCCGGCGCACCGACGCGGCGGTCAGCGCCGCCTTCGCGGCGGTTCGCGCCCGCACGGGGACCACGGCGGCCTGGACGGCCGACCTGGGCTACCGCACCGCGACCTTCGCCTTCGAGGAGCTGGCCGTGCTGGTCCGCGAGGGGCTGCGCGCGCACCTCCTGCCGGGCGCCACCCCGCTGTTGGCCGCCGCGCTCGCCGAGGGCTCCGAGCCCGGGCCGCTGGAGCGGACCGCCGATCCGGCCGCCTGGTGGCGCGCGTACCTGCGCCAGGTGGTGCCCCCGGCGCTGGAACTCTTCGCGCGCCACGGAGTCGTGTTGGAGGCCCACCTGCAGAACACCCTGATCGCGGTCGACGGAGCCGGGACCCCGGTACAGGCGCTCTTCCGGGACGCGGAGGGCGTCAAGCTGCTCCCGGAGACGGGCCGCGAGGAGGGCTGGCAGCGGTTGGTGTACTGCCTGGTCGTCAACCACCTGACGGAGATCGCCGGCGCGCTCGCCGACCACCACCCGGGCGTCGCCGCGGGACTGTGGCCGGCCGCGCGGGAGGAGTTCCGCCGCTACGACGCGGAGCACGGGCTGCCCGAGGTCCGGGAGCTGCTGAGCGCCCCGACGCTCCCGGGCAAGACCAACCTGCTGTTGCGCTGGACCCGCGCCGACGGCGCCGCCGCCCGCTACCTGCCGCTGCCGAATCCGCTGCGCGGGCCGGACGGCTCCTGAACCGGGGCCGCCGGGGGCTCAGTTCACGGTGTGGACGTCCCCGGTGGTGGTCGAGGTGATGATCTCGCGCCGGCCCAGGTCGCCCGGCGGGATGCCCGGATGGTGGCCCGTGCTCCGGGCGGCGGCGGCGCCCAGCGCGAGGCGGGAGACGATGCGGTAGCGGTCGCCGCGGTAGACGGAGTGCACGTACTCGACCGGGCGGTCGGTGGAGTCCGTGGTGAGGCGCTCGATCAGCAGGGCGGGGGAGTGCAGGGGCACCTCCAGCAGCGCGGCCTCGGCCGCGTTGACCACGGTGGGCTCGATCGACTGCCGGGCCTCGTGCACGAACAGCCCGTGCCGCTCGCGCAGGTGCTCGTACAGGTCGCCGGCCTCCAGCTCGGCCGGGGTCAGCGCGGGCACCAGGTCCGCCGGGATGTGCAGGTGCTCGATCGCCATCGGGGCGCCGTCCACCAGGCGCAGCCGTGCCACGTAGAGCAGCCCCGCGCCGGGGGAGATGCGCAGCCGGCGCCCGATCCGGGCGTCCGCCGGGATCACCGCGTGCTCCAGCACCCGGCTCGACCAGTGGCCCGCCGCCCGCCGCAGCGCGAAGGAGGCCTCGTCGGGGGCCAGTTCCTGGGTGATCTTGGCGGGTGCGACGAACATGCCGCGGCCGTGTTCGCGGACGAGTGCGCCCGTGGCCACCAACTCGTCGACGGCCGCGCGCAGGGTGGGGCGCGACACCTCCAGCGCGGCGCACAGGGTGCGCTCGGAGGGGATGGCGTCACCCGGTCGTCGGGTGTCGATCAGGCCGAGCAGGTACTCGCGGACCCGCTCCCGCTTCAACACCGGTCCCGAGCCGCTCGTCGTCACGCTCCGCTGCTCCTCCCCGTGTGCCCATGCTGTCCAACTGGTCAGGCACATCTAACCACTTCGGCGCCGGATCGTCAGCAAATCCCTTGGTCTCGCGCAGGGTTGACGTTGTGACCCGCTCATGTCACCTTCGTGCCACGCAGCTATCCAGTTGACCAATTGGTAAGGCATTTGGAGGAACCACCGCGTCATGTCCGCCCGCCGCGCCGCCCTCCCGCAGCTCGTCCCCCGCCCCCGCACCCTCACCCCCCGCCCGGGCCGCTTCCCCCTCGGCCCCGACACCGCACTGCGCGCCGGCCCCGGCGCCGGGGCCGCCGCCGCCCTGCTGCGCGAACTGTTCGCCCCGCTCACCGGCGGCCCCCTGGACCCGGCGCGGGCCGGGGCCCGGGAGCCCGGCGCTCCGGGCGGGCGGATCGTACTGCTCCTGGAAAGCGACCCCGCCGACCCCGCCGACCCCGCCGATCTCGGGGCCGAGGGCTACGCCCTGACCATCGGCCCGGACTCCGTCCAGCTGCGCGCGGCCCGGCACGAGGGGCTGCTGCACGGGGTCCAGACCCTGCGCCAACTGCTCCCGCCCGCGGCCCTCGACGCGGGGGCGGGGCCGCTGCCCGGGCTGTCCCTGCCCTGCCTGAGGATCACCGACGGCCCGCGGTTCGCGTGGCGCGGGGCCATGCTGGACGTGGCCCGCCACTTCCAACCGGCGTCGTACGTACGCCGGTTCGTGGACCTGCTCGCCCTGCACAAGCTCAATGTCCTGCACCTGCACCTCACCGACGACCAGGGCTGGCGGATCCCCGTACCCGGCTACCCGCGGCTCACCGGGACCGGCGCCCGCCGCCGCGAGAGCGAGGGCGACGGCACCCCGCACGAGGGCGCGTACACCCGGGCCGAGCTCACCGGGCTCGTCGACTACGCGGCCCGCCGCGGGGTGACGATCGTCCCCGAGATCGAGATGCCCGGCCACACCCGCGCCGCCCTCGCCGCCTACCCCCACCTGGGCAACCGCCCCGACGTCACCCTGGAGCCGTGGACCCGCTGGGGGATCTGCGAGAACATCCTCGGCGTCCACGACGAGGTGCTCGACTTCTGCCGCGCCGTCCTCGACGAGGTCATGGACGTCTTCCCCGGGCCCTACGTGCACATCGGGGGCGACGAGTGCCCCGCCACCGAATGGCACGCCTCGGCGGCGGCCCGGGAACGCGCCGCCCGCGAGGGACTGAGCGGCCCGGAAGCGCTCCACGGGTGGTTCATGCGGACCGTCGCCGACCACGTCGTCGCGCGCGGCCGCCAGCCCCTGGGCTGGACCGGGAACGGCGCCGAACTCCCCGGCGCGTTCACGGTCGCCGCCTGGCTCGACCCGGACCACGGGCGGACCGCGGCGCTGCGCGGCCACGACGTGATCATGACGCCCCACCGCTCCACCTACCTGGACTACCCGCAGTCCGCCGACCCCGCCGAACCGCGCGGGCAGGACGGCGGCGTGGTCGACCTGCGCGGGGTCTACGACAACGAACCCGCCCCGCCCCACTGGGAACCGGAAGCCACCCGCCGGATCCTCGGCACCCAGGCGCAGTTGTGGACCGAGTACGCGAGCACCCCCGCCCAACTGGAATACCTCGCCTTCCCCCGGCTCTGCGCCCTGGCCGACACCGCCTGGTCCGCCCACCGCGACTGGCCCGACTTCCGGCGCCGGCTGGACCACCACCACGACCGGCTCGCCGCGCTCGGCGTGCGTGCCCGGCCCCCGCACCGCGACGGAACCTGACCTCGCGCCCCTTCGCCCGCACCGTCATCCCCCGCTCGCCCCCACCCGAGAGGACCCCCGATGCGCCGCACCACGCGTACCCGCGCCGCGATCGCCCTCGCCCTGGCCGCCACCGCCGGGCTCGCCGCCACCTCCCTCGCCGCCCAGAGCGCGAACGCCGCGGCCGATTCCGTCAAGGTCCAGTACCGCACCAGCGCGAACGGGGCCACCGCCGATCAGGCGGAGCCCTGGTTCAAGGTGGTCAACAACGGTTCGACGACCGTCGACCTGAGCCGGGTGACCTTCCGCTACTACTTCAAGGCGGACGGCCCGGGGCTCCAGTACCGCTTCGCCTGCTCCTGGGCGGTCACCGGCTGCGCCCACGTCACCGCTTCCTTCGGAACCCTGGAGCACCCCACCGCCACCGCCGACCGCTACCTGGAGATCGGCTTCACCGCGGGCGCCGGATCCCTCGCCCCGGGCGCCGACACCGGGGACATGCAGCTGCGCTTCCACCGGGTCGACTGGCAGACCCTGAACCAGGCCGACGACTACTCCTTCGGCGCGGGGCACAGCGCGTACGCCGACTGGGACAAGGTCACGGCGCGGCTCGGCGGCGCCGCCGTCTGGGGAACCGCCCCCGCCGGGAACGGCGCCGACCCGACCCCCACGCCGACGGACCCCACCCCCACGCCGACCGACCCGCCGCCCACCGGGGCGACCCTCTTCGACGACTTCTCCTACACCTCGTCCGGCGACCCGGCCCTCGCCGCCCACGGCTGGAACGTCCGCTCCAACTCCGGCGGGCCGGGCGTCCCCGGCGCCACCTGGGCCCCCGAGAACGTCACCTTCGCCGCGGCCGGCGGCAACACCGTCATGAACCTGGAGACCTCCACCGCGGGTGCGGCGCAGAACACCCAGCAGACCGAAGTGCTGACGAAGGCGACGAAGTTCCAGAACGGCACCTACGCGGCCCGGGTCCGATTCTCCGACGCCCCGAAGTACGGCCCGGACGGCGACCACCTCGTCCAGACCTTCTTCACCATCAACGACCTCAAGGCCCCGATGGCCGACGACTACGCCGAGTACGACTTCGAGTACCTGCCCAACGGGGGCTGGGGCGAGCCCGGGAACATCCTCTACACGACGTCATGGGAGACCTACCGCCCCGACCCGTGGGAGGCGGTCAACCAGCACACCGAGGCCCGTACCGGCTACGCGGGCTGGCACGACCTCGTCGTGACCATCGACGACCACGCCATCACCTACTACGTCGACGGGCAGGTCTTCGGTACGCACGATGCCCGCTACCTGCCCGAGCGGCCCATGTCGATCAACTTCAACCAGTGGCTGATCGACCTGAACGGCCAGAGCGGCACCACCGCGCGCGCCTACGACCAGCAGGTCGACTACGTCCTGCACGTCAAGGACCAGGTGCTCACCCCGGCCCAGGTCGCGGCCAAGGTGAACGCCTACCGCGCGGCGCGCACGTCCTTCGAGGACACCGTCCCGGCGGGCTGACCGCCACGGACACCGCCACCGCCGATCGCGGTCACGGGGCGTCGGGTACCCGGACGAAGCCGTTCAGCGGTGCGAGGACCTTCCAGTCGAGCGCCTCGTAGAGGGCCCGGCCCTGGACGGTCGCGCCCAGGATGCCGGTGGACACGCCGGCGTCGACGGCCGTGTGGGTGAGCGTGCCCATCACCACCGTCCCGAGGCCGCGGCGCCGGTGGGCCGGCTCGGTGACGATCTGGTCGAAGACGCAGGCGGATCCGGTCCGTCCGGTCAGGCCGGACGCGGCCGGTTCCCCGTCGGGGCCCAGGACGCGCACGGAGGTGACGCCGTCACGGGTCTCGACGCTGACGGTGTACCCGTCGGGTGCCCGGACGGGCGCCGGTCGCAGGTCGACGGCCATCAGGAAGCAGGCGTCGACGGGCTCCCAGCCGGCTGCCGGGAACCAGGGCCGCATCTCGGCCGCCGGCAGGAACGCCTTGACGCACGTGGTGGGTTCGGTGATCGTGCCGACCAGCTCCCGGGCGACGTCGGGGTCGGCGTCGAGCAGGACGTGCCGGACCACCTGGTCCGGCCGTCCGATGTCGATCCGCAGTCCCCACGGCACGTCCACCGGCTCCGGCATCCGCCGGGCGACGGCCCATCCCTCGACCCACGACCGCGCCGTCCGCACCATCAGTCCACCCCGTCATCCGCACACCTACATGAGGAGGGGAGTCCGCCCCCGGCGTGTGGCGGCCGTGCGGTTTCCCCCGTTCGCGCACTGTACGTGAAGGCCGCCGACCTGCCGACGGCGTGGCCGGGCATGATCCGAGGGGCGGGCTCAGAGCGCCGAACGGAGCCGGGCGGCCGACCGGGCCAGTCGCACGACGGCGACGACGGGCAGGATCCAGGTCAGCGCGAGCGCCGCGATCACGGCGTTCGGGCCCAGTCCGCTGGTCGCCAGCATCAACGCGCCCGCGAGCACGGGCGCCGTGACCACCGGGGAGAGCAGCAGCACGGTCGACCGCCACTGCTCGCGGCGCGCCCACTGGGTCGACTTCCACAGCCTGACCAGCCCGATGACCAGGGAGATCAGGGCCAGCACCGGGCCGGCCACCGGCACGAAGGCGAGCGGGAAGGGCAGGCCGAGGAGGGCCAGCGTGAGAGCCGTGCGCGCCGTGCCCTCCGCCTCGGGGTGCGGCGGGCCGCTGCCCTCCTCCGCCAGCGCGGCGTCCGCGATGGCCTGCGGCGACCCGAGCCGGTCCAGCACCCCGCGCACGGTCGTCTCGTCCGCGGGGTGCGAGCCGGCGAGGGTCACCTCGATGTGCTCGCCGAGGTCCGCGAGCAGTTCCCGGCGCCGCTCGTCGGGCAGGGTGCGGGTCCGCTCGGCGACGGCGGAGAGGAAGGTGCGGACCAGGGGGTGGGGCAGGGTGTCGTTCACGTCGGCTCTCCAGGAGTGAGGAAGTGGTCCACGGCGGTGCGGAAGGAGGGCCAGTGGGCGGCGAACTCCTCCAGGGCGCTGTGGCCCGCGTCGGTCAGCGTGTAGTACCTGCGCGGCGGTCCGCTGTCGGAATCGCGCAGGTGGGTGTCGGCGAGTCCGGTCCGGCGCAGGCGGGACAGCAGGGGGTACATCGTTCCCTGGCTGGTCGCCATCACCTCGACCCGGGCCAGCTCCTCCAACAGTTCCACCCCGTAGCGCGGGCCGTCGCGCAGCAGTGCCAGGACGCAGTACTCCAGGACGCCCTTGCGCAGCTGACTGGCCACGTGGCCGTCGGCTCCGGATTGGCTTGCATTGCCAGGTACCATGCAAAGCAAGCTACCACAGGAAAGGCCGTTCCCCACCGGTCCCCGAGAGGGGGGAGCCGAGCGAGGAACGGCCGCCGTCCGCCGGTCAGTTGTCCGGTCGGCCCGTCATCAGGACCTCCCGCAGCCGCGCGACCAGCGCGGAGGCGCTCTCCGGCTCCGCCCGCGGCGCCGGCCCGGTGTCGTCCGCGGACAGCTGCTTGAGGTGGTCGGAGAGCACCTCCGCGTAGGCCTGCTCGTGCTCGATCATCCCGCCGGGCTGGCGCAGGCCGATGGTGGCTCCGATCGCCTTGCCGATGAGCGCGGTCATGACGAAGGCGTACAGGCCGAGGACGACCACCGCGGTGAGCTGCTTGCCGAGCAGGTCCCACGAACCGCCGTAGAACAGGCCCTTCTTGCCGGTGAGCGCACCGGTCGCGGTCAACCCGGCCATCACCATGCCGACGATCCCGCCCCAGCCGTGGATCCCGACCACGTCGAGGGTGTCGTCCACCCCCAGCCGGTACTTCCAGCTGATCGCGAGCGCACAGGTCAGTCCCGCGACGAAGCCGGTGACGCCGGCCCACACCGGGGTGATCCCGCCGGCCAGCGGGGTCGTGGCGACCAGGCCGGTCACCGCGCCCATGCACATGTCCAGCAGGCCGACCTGCCGGGTCCGCCACCAGCTGGTGACGGCCCACCCGGCCATCGCGGCCCCCGCCGCGAGCTGGCTGTTCAGGAACGCCATCGCGGCGCCCCCCGGAGTGCCCAGGGAGGAACCGGTGTTGAAGCCGAACCAGCCGAACCACATCAGCGACAGGCCGATGACGACCAGCGGCAGGTTGTGCGGGCGGATGCCCTGGCGGTCGAAGTCGGCGCGCTTGCCGGCGACGATCGCGAGCGCGAGGCCCGCGGCTCCGGAGCCGATCTCGACCACCGTGCCGCCGGCGAAGTCGACGGCTCCCAGCTGCTCGGCGACCCATCCCCGCGGGTCGAACACCCAGTGGGCCATCGGGATGTAGACCAGCAGGGTCCAGGCGCAGACGAAGGCGATCCAGCCGTTCATCGTGGCCCGGCCCGCGATGGAGCCGCTGATCAGGGCCACCGTGACGATGGCGAAGGACATGTGGAAGACCGCGAAGGTCACGGTCGGCACGTCACCGGTGAGCGAGTCGACCCCGACGCCGCGCAGGAAGGCGTGGTCGAGGGTGCCGATCACCCCGAGGCCGCCCGCGTCCGGCCCGAAGGCCAGCGAGTAGCCGACGGCGAACCAGAGCACCGTGACGATCACCACGCAGAAGAAGCACATCTTGAGCATGGCGATGATCTGGCCGGTGCGGACCATCCCGCCGTAGAAGAAGGCCAGTCCGGGCGCCATCAGCAGGACCAGGGCCGTGGCCATCATCAGCCACGACGCGTTGCCCGAGTCCCCGATCGTCGTCACTTGTCCCGCTCCCGTCGTTCCAGGACCGAGAGGACCTCGGCCAGCAGTGCGGCGTCCTGCGCGGCCGGGTCGGCCCCGGCGGCGGAGGCGGCCCCGCCGACCCCGGTCCCCGCGCGGGCGGGGGCGCGACCGCCCTCCCCGCCCTGCTCGCCCATCCGGTCGCGGATCTGGTCCAGCGTCTCGGAGTCGTAGGCGACCTCCTCCTCGCGCCCGGGCACGTTCTCGTACTCCTCGGAGGTGCGGAAGCCGACGCTCTTGTCGATGGCCTGGGCGATGAGCCAGGTCATCGCGAAGGCGAAGCCGCCGACGGCCAGGATGGCGAGGGCCTGGCGCCACAGCTGGTCGAGCCCGCCCCCGTAGAAGAGGCCCTTCCTGCCGCTCATCGCGGCCGTCGCGAAGAGGCCGACGGAGAGCATCCCCACGATGCCGCCCCAGCCGTGCACGCCCACCACGTCGAGGGTGTCGTCCACGCCGATCTTGTACTTCATGTTGATGGCGAAGCAGCAGACCACGCCCGCGACGAAGCCGATGATCAGGGCGCCGACCGGGGAGACCTCACCGCAGGCCGGGGTGATCGCGACCATGCCCGCGACGGCCGCCGAGGCCACGCCCAGCATCTCCACGTGCCCGAGCCGCCACTTCTCGATGATCGGCCAGCCGATCATCGCGCCGGCGGCCGCGAGCTGCGTGTTGAAGAAGGTGGTCGGAGCACTGCCCTCGACCTGGAGCGCCGATCCGGCGTTGAAGCCGAACCAGCCGAACCACAACAGGGCCAGACCGATCACCACGAGCGGCAGGTTGTGCGGCCGGATCGGGTCGCGCTCGAAGTCCCGGCGCCCCCGCAGCACGATGGCCACCGCCAGCCCGGACGCGCCCGAACCGAGCTCCACCGGCAGGCCGCCCGCGTAGTCGAGGGCGCCCAGGGACTTCACGATCCACCCGTCGGGCGCGAACACCCAGTGCGCGGTGGGCACGTACACGATCAGGGTCCAGGCGACGACGAAGACGAGCCAGCCCTTCATCGTGGCCCGGCCGGCGATCGAACCGCTGATCAGCGCCACCGTGATGATCGCGAACGACATCTGGAAGCAGGCGAAGATCACGGTCGGGATCGAGCCGTGCAGGGTGGTCATCCCGACCCCGCGGAAGAAGGCGTGCTCCAGACCGCCGATCAGGCCGCCTCCGGCGTCCTCGCCGAAGGCGAGCGAGTAGCCGACCGCGAGCCAGAGGACGGTGACCAACGACAGGCAGGCGAAGCTCATCTTCAACATCACCAGCACGTGTGTGGTCTTCACCATCCCCCCGTAGAAGAAGGCGAGGCCGGGGGTCATCAGCAGCACCATCGCGGTGCTCGCCATCATCCAGGCGGTGTTACCCGTGTCGTAGCCAGTGGGCATGGGGGTGCGGATCCTTCGGGTCGGCGGCTTCTGTGCCGTGGGGGACGGGCGCGCGGCCCGTCAGGTCTTGCGCAGGTCGGGCGCCGGCACGCCGATGAGGCGCAGGCGTACGGCGTTCCAGGCGCGGGCCAGGGCCCGCGAGACCTCCTGGCTCCGGTCGCCCAGCACCCGCACCCAGGCACCGCTCTCCTGCGGCAGCACGCTGACGCCGTGCGCCAGAGCGCTGTCCGCCAGCGCCGCGTGCAGGAGGTCGGCCACCTCGCGGGCGGGAGCCAGCGGGGTCAGGACGAAGAAGCCGGCCATCACCGCGTACCCGCCCAGGACGGCCGGTCCGCCCACCCCGCCGCCGCCCGGCTCCAGCCGTACGGCGTCCAACGCCACCAGGTCCCCGTCGGGCCGCCGCACCTCCAGGTCGGAGGCGAAGACGGCGTACGCGTGCCGCTCCCCGCGCGCGAGCCGCCCCGCCAGCACGCTCTCGGAGACCAGCACGGTGGCCGAGGGGTCCGCGGTGATCACGGTGCGCTGGTAGAAGCGGGAGTCGACGTACGGGATCACCGGATCCGGCAGGTACTCGACGTACGCGTCGGCCCCGACGCTCAGGTGGGTCTGCGCGACGGCGTAGTCGTACTCCATCCGGTAGACCTTCGTCGCGGCCTGGGTGGTGACGTGCGCCGCCGTACCGGGGCCGAAGGAGAGGTCCTGGCGCAGCCGGTCCGCCTGGACGACGCCGCCGCCCGTGGACAGCAGGAAGGTCACCGGCAGGTCCGGGCGGTGCGGGTCGAAGTACAGCGGGCGCATGATCTGGAGCGGGGACTTCTGGTAGTGCCGCACCAGCTCGGTGCGGCCGCCGCGCCGTTCGAAGCCCAGCTCCAACAGGCCCACCTTGCCCGGGCGGCCGACCCCGAGGGTGTCGGGGACGGCCGAGTGGCGGCGCACCTCGGGGGGAACGCGCGCCGGCTCGTAGTGCTCCGGCTCCAGCCGCCCGGGAGGCCGGGCGGGCGTCGCGCGGCGGACCTCGGGCGCGGGGCCGGCCCCCGCACCCGGAGCCGGCCCCGGCACGACGGTCGGCGGGTCGGCCACGACGCTCACGCGGGCACCCGGCGGAAGGACTCGACGAAGGTCGCGATCTCCTCCAGGCCGTGTCCGGTCAGGCAGTTGGTCAGCACCACCGGGCGCCCCTCGCGGACGTGGTGGGCGTCGCGCTCCATCACGCCGAGGTCGGCGCGGACGTACTGGGCGATGTCGATCTTGTTGATGACCAGCAGATCGGACTCGGTGATGCCCGGCCCCCGCTTGCGGGGCATCTTCTCGCCCTCCGCGGTGTCCAGCACGAACAGGAACAGGTCCACCAGGACCGGGCTGAAGGTGAGGGTGAGGTTGTCCCCGCCCGACTCGTACAGGAGCGTGTCCACATCGGGGAAGCGCTCCAGCATCTCGGCGCCCGCGGCCAGGTTCATGGTCGGGTCGTCGCGCACCGCCGTGTGCGGACAGGCCCCGGTCTCCACGCCGACCACCCGCTCGGGGTCCAGTACCCCGGCCAGGGTGCGGCGCACGTGCTGGGCGTCCTCCTGGGTGTAGATGTCGTTGGTGATCACGGCGGGCCGGTGACCGCGCTCGATGAGCACCGGCACCAGCGCCTCGATCAGCGCGGTCTTGCCGGAGCCGACGGGGCCGCCGATGCCGACCCGCAGGACGTGGTCGTCTCTCATGTGTCGCTCTCGTCTTTCGCAGGGGGGACGGATCAGGTGGCGAACAAGCGGGCCTCGGCCCGCTCGTGCCGGGCCGACATCACATCGGCCAGGGGCACGCACCCGCCGAGGTCGGCGAGCTCGCGCCGCAGGGCCGCCCGCGCCACCTCTTCGATGACGGGGGCGGTGTCGCGGAGCACGACCTGGGCCCGGCGGTGGTCCGTGAGCCGCAGCCGCAGCGCGGCCCCGGTGAAGCTCGCCGAGAAGGCGAACAGGTCGCTGACGACGGCCGCCCGCACCGGGACGCCCGCCGCGGCGTACGCGACCCCGGCGGCCACCGCCTGCGTGCCGGGCGCCCGCTTGGCGCCGACCAGTTCGGCGTAGCGCTCCAGCGCCTCGCCGCCGACGCACTCGCGGGCGATGTCCAGCAACTGGCGCCCGGTACGGGTGGCCGCGCGCCGCAGCCCCTCGCCCAGCTTGGCCGCGCACAGCCTGCGGTCGATCTCGCCGAGCCCCGCCCAGTCACCGGCCGATGCGGCCCGGTGGGCGAGCGCCAGCGCGGTGGCGTCGGAGGGGCCCACCGAGTGCCGCAGGAGGTCGGCCAGCAGCCCCGGCACGCCCTCGGGCGCCACGGCCTTCGCCTGGGCGTAGCCCTCCAGGCCGTGCGAGAGCGTGTAGAAGCCGCTGGGGAAGGAGGAGTCGGTCAGCTGGAGGCTGACCAGGAGGGCCGCGGTGCCGATGCCCTCGGCGGCGGCTGCTGCGGCGGTGGGGTCCGCCGCGGGGTCGGCGCTCGCGTCCGGCAGGGCGCTCATGCCAGGAAGAACAGGTGGTTCAGCGGCAGTTCGCGGGCCGGCTCGATGGTGGCCGGGACCCCGTCCAGGCTGACCTTGTAGGTCTCCGGGTCGACGGTGATCTCGGGCAGCGCGTCGTTGTGGAGCATGTGCTGCTTGCCGACCGTCCGGCAGTGCCGCACCGGCAGCACCCTGCTGTCCAGGCCCAGCCGCTCCGGCACGCCGAGCGCGATCGCGGCCTGCGACATGAAGGAGACCCGGGTGCTCTGCTTCGCCTTGCCGTACGCCCCGAACATCGGCCGGTAGTACACCGGTTGCGGGGTCGGCAGCGAGGCGTTCGGGTCGCCCATCAGCGCCCAGTTGATCAGCCCGCCCTTGATGACCATCTTGGGCTTCGCCGCGAAGGAGTGGATCGGCCACAGCACGATGTCGGCGAGCTTGCCGGTCTCCAGCGAGCCGATGTGCTCGGCGGTGCCGGTGGCCAGGGCCGGGTTGATGGTCATCTTGGCGAGGTAGCGCAGCACCCGGAAGTTGTCGTTGCGCTCGGTGTCCCCGGCCAGCTTGCCGCGCTGGTCCTTGCAGTGGTGCGCGGTCTGGAAGGCCCGCGTCCAGGACTCGCCGATCCGGCCCATGGCCTGGGAGTCGGAGGAGAAGATCGAGATGACGCCCTCGTCGTGCAGGACGGTCTCGGCCGCGATCGTCTCGGCCCGCACGCGGGAGTCGGCGAAGGAGACGTCCTCGGGGATGTCGTGGGAGAGGTGGTGGCAGACCATCACCATGTCCAGCAGCTCGTCCACCGAGTTGACCGTGTAGGGCAGCGTCGGGTTGGTGGAGGACGGCAGGACGTTGGGCTCGCCCGCGATCCGCATGATGTCGGGGGCGTGGCCGCCGCCCGCGCCCTCGGTGTGGAAGGTGTGGATGGTGCGGCCGTCGATGGCGGAGCGGGTGTCCTCGAAGAAACCGGACTCGTTGAGGGTGTCGGTGTGCACGGCGACCTGGACGTCGTAGTCGTCGGCGACGTCGAGGGCCTTGCTGAGCGCGGCCGGGGTGGTGCCCCAGTCCTCGTGCACCTTCAGCCCGCAGACGCCCGCCTCGACCTGCTCGATCAGGGCGTCCGGCAGCGAGCCGTTGCCCTTGCCCAGCAGACCGACGTTGACGGGCATGTCCTCGACCGCCTGGTACATCCGGCCGATGTTCCAGGGGCCGGGGGTGCAGGTGGTGCCGTTGGTGCCGTCGGAGGGGCCGGTGCCGCCGCCGATCATGGTGGTGATGCCGTTGGAGAGGCCGTGCTCGGCCTGCTGCGGGGCGATGAAGTGGATGTGGGTGTCGATCCCGCCCGCCGTGGCGATCAGGTGCTCGCCGGAGATGACCTCGGTGCCGGGTCCGATCACCAGCCGGGGGTGCACCCCGGACTGGGTGTGCGGGTTGCCCGCCTTGCCCAGGCCCGCGATCATCCCGTCCTTGACGCCCAGGTCCCCCTTGACCACGCCGAGGACCGCGTCCAGCACCACCACGTTGGTGATCACGAGGTCGAGGGCGCCCTGGAGGTTGGTGGCCTGCGGGTCCTGGGCCATGCCGTCGCGGATGCCCTTGCCGCCGCCGTAGACGGCCTCGTCGCCGTAGTGCCCCTCGTTGTGGTCCTTCTCGACCTCGACGACCAGGTTGGTGTCGGCCAGGTGGAAGCGGTCGCCGACGGTCGGCCCGAACAGGTCGGTGTACTGCTTGCGGCTCAGGACGGCCATCAGTTCTCGCCCTTCTTGTGGCTCTTGTTCTTCTTCTTGCGGCCGCCGTCGTGGCTGCCGTCGTGACCGGCGTCGGCTCCGGCTCCGTCGGCCGCCGCCGCGTCCCCGTCGCGCGCGGGGTGGTCCGGTTCCTCGATCCGGGCGCCCAGGAAGCCGAGTTCGACCGCCCGGCGCAGCGCGCGGTTGCGGGTGTCGGTGGACCCGAGGCCCCCGTCGACCAGCGAGCTGAAACCGATGAGGCGGCCGTGGCCGGCGAAGGCCGTCAGCTCCACCTCGCGGGTGTCGCCCGGCTCGAAGCGCACCGCGGTGCCCGCGGGCAGGTCCAGGTGCATGCCGTAGGCGGCGTTGCGGTCGAAGTCCAGGGCCCGGTTCGCCTCGAAGAAGTGGTAGTGCGAACCGACTTGGATCGCGCGGTCACCGGTGTTGGACACGGAGAGCGTGGCCTTGCGGCGGCCTGCGTTGATCTCCACGGTGCCTTCGCCGTAGAGGTAGGTGGCGCCACCGGACATGGTGGTACTTCCCTTCAGTGGTGGTGGTGTGCGGGGCCGTGCGCGTGGTCGTGACCGCCGGCCGGGCCGTGCGCGTGCGCGTAGCCGTGGCCGTGTTCCGCGTCCAGCCCGGCGCCGGTGCCGTCGTCCCCGTGGGCCAGGCCGTGCAGGGCGTGCGCGACCCGGGACCGCAGGACCTCCTCGACCGCGGCCGCGCCGAGCAGCGGCCCGGTGTCGACGACGTCCGCGTCGGTCGCGTCGGTCGCGTCCTTCGGGGAGGTGAAGGCCGCGCGGACGAGCGCGACGTGCCGGGCGCCGAGGCGGCGGCACCGCTCCACGCCCTCGGCGAGGTCCGGGTCGCCCCCGTCGAAGGCGACCTCGACCCAGCGGTGCGCGCCGTACTGCCGCACCAGCCGGGCCACCCGGAAGAGGTCGGCGTCCTCGAAGGGACCCGCGGCCGGCGCGGTCACCAGCACCGCCGAGGTCCGCGGAGCCGAGCGCACCGCCCGCAGCGCGGCCGTGCGCAGCCAGGCGGTCAGGTGGGCGGCGGTGGCGAAGGGCGGCGCCAGCACCAGTCGGCCCGGCTCGCCCGGCCCCTCGGCGCGCGCGAGCCAGCGCAGCGC
The DNA here is from genome assembly GCF_055565515.1 of Streptomyces sp. NPDC028419. Lineage (NCBI taxonomy): Bacteria > Bacillati > Actinomycetota > Actinomycetes > Kitasatosporales > Streptomycetaceae > Streptomyces > Streptomyces sp. NPDC028419. The sequence goes on from NZ_JBVHUE010000002.1 coordinate 181,950, forward strand.
CCGGGCGCAGTCGGCGATCAGCTTCGGGTCGCGCCCCAGGGTCATGGGGACCACGCACACCGGGCCGGTGGAGGCGGCGAGCGCCGCGGTGACCGCCTCGGTCAGCGGCCGCCCGGCCGGCACCCCACCGACGGCGGCCCCGCCCTCGTGCCCCGCGCCCAGGACCACCGCGGCGGGCGGGCCGCCGGCGGCCGCGGGCCGGGTCCGTTCGGTCGGCCCGGTCCGTTCGGCCGCGGCCGCGCTCACGCTCAGGCCCCGACGGGGTCGTGGCAGGAGACCAGCTTGGTGCCGTCGACGAAGGCGGCCTCGACCTGGAGCAGGGGCAGCATCTCGCGCACGCCGGCCATCACGTCGCCCGCGGCGACGACCTGCTTGCCGAGTTCCATGCACTCCGCGACGGTCCTGCCGTCCCGGGCGCCCTCCAGGATGCCCTCGCTGATGAGCGCGCAGGCCTCGCTGTAGTTGAGCTTGACGCCCCGGTCGCGCCGCTTGCGGGCGAGGTCGGCGACGACGTAGATCCAGAGCTTGTCCATCTCACGGGGAGCGAGATTCATCGTTCACTCACTTTCGGGCGGGGGCGGTTCCGGTGGCGGCCACGCTCGGGTGCCGCGACGCCGGGGGATCTCAGGTGCGGCGCAGCCGGGGGATCGCCGGTACCGCGGCGACGAACACGAGTGCGGTCAGCACGAACGGCCAGGTGAAGGTGTGACCGCCGAAGGGCGCGAAGAAGGAGGTCATGGCGGCCGTCAGACCGGTCGCGGCGGCGGCGCCGAGGACGGCGTAGCCGAAGCTCCAGCTCCCGGCCACGAGGAACACCCCGCACAGGGCCATGGCCACGAGCACGCTGTTGTAGCCCATGAGCCCCTCGGAGATGCCCCGGGCGGGCGAGCCCATGCTCCAGGCGACGAAGAGGGCCACGGCGCTGCCGACGCAGGCCATCGCCCCGGCGAGCCGGCTGGCGACGGTGATCCCGGCGAGGAAGATCAGGCCCACGTACCACTGCGGCATGAAGAAGATCTGGCCGACATTGGCGAAGAAGCCGTGCCAGAGCTGTTCCCAGCCCAGCGAGGTCGTGTCCGCCACGGACTTGGGCAGTGCGGCGAGGCCGGGGCCGGTGTGCCAGACGCGGGAGAAACTGGGCGCGGCGACCGTCATGACGCTCGCCATGATGCAGAAGGGCATCGTGAAGGTGGGGATGTTCCAGGTGCCCAGAATGGTCGCGAGGGCCGAGGTGACCACGACGACCGTGATGCAGCCGCCGATGGCCAGCAGCACCGTCGAGAGGTGACCGGCGCCGAGGAAGACGGCGAAGGACAGGGCGACGAGCGTGCCGTTGAATCCGCGCAGGCCGACCGAGATGAGGCCGCGGTCGATACCGAAGGCATAAGCGGTGGCGGTGCCGACCACGCTGCCGAGCAGGCCGTAGAGCGCGAATTCCCAGCCGGCCGCGGCCAGGGCGGCGAGGAAGAAGATGCCCGTGACCGCATGGGGCATGAAATCGACCTGGGCGATTCCCCGTAATACTTCCTGAACAAAGCTCGCGGGTTGAGCGGGAGCTGGTGCTGGGGGCTCGGTAAGCGAACCGTTCATGCGCCGACCCTAGCCGTCGGACGCGCCATTGCCTGGGATCCGGCCGGGTGTTGCACGGGACATTCGCGCCGACCCGGATCGCGCCAGCGGGAATATCGAGGGCGGCGCACAGAGGGATTTCGTTGAATCGACGCCGCGGAGGTTGCCCTTCGTGAGGCGTTCGTGCCCGTATCGAGCCCAGACCTTGATGTTCCGCCTGCCGTTGTCGCTTCGAGACGCATTCGCAACGGCTCCGACTCGTCCGAAAGGCCCGCCGGGGCGTCACATTCTCCAGTAGCGCATGGGAGAACGGCCAACGGAGGGGTACGGCATGAGACTTCGCGCGAGGAATTACACGAGGGCGGTCGTCGCGCTCGCGGCGGGCGGCCTGCTGCTGACCGGGTGCGGTGCGGGCGAGCACGCGAGCAACCGGAGCAAGGACGGTTCCGGAACCCGCAACGTCGCCCCCGACGGCGGGGGTCGGACGGCCGGCCAGGGGGAGGGGGAGAGCGACGGGGTCCGGCGGACCGCCCCGCCGGCCGACTACCTCTCGACCTTCGCCCTGGACGTCGACACCGCGAGCTACGGCTTCGCCCGCCGCACGATCGGGTCGGGCCGGCTGCCCGACCCGAAGACCGTCCGGCCCGAGGAGTTCATCAACAGCTTCCGCCAGGACTACCGGAGCCCGGAGGGCAACGGCTTCTCCGTCACCGCCGACGGCGCCCGGACCTCAGCCGACGGGTGGTCGCTGATGCGGGTCGGCCTCACCACCGCGGCCCCCGCCCCGGAATCGGTCCGCAAGCCGGCCGCGCTCACCTTCGTCGTCGACATCTCCGGCTCCATGGCCGAGCCGGGGCGCCTGGACCTCGTCCGCACCTCCATGGAGCTGATGACCGACCGGCTGCGCGACGACGACTCGATCGCGCTGGTGACCTTCAGCGACGAGGCCAGGACCCGGATCCCGATGACCCGGCTCGGCGGTCAGCGCACCCGCGTCCGCGAGGCGATCTCCGCGCTGCGGCCCGACAGTTCCACCAACGTCGAGGCCGGGGTGACCCGCGGCTATGACGAAGCGGTCAAGGGCCTGCGGGCGGAGGCCACCAACCGGGTCGTGGTCCTCTCGGACGGCCTCGCCAACTCCGGCGACACCTCGGCCGACGGGATCCTGGAGCGGGTCGCGAAGGCCCGCAAGGACAACGGCATCACCCTCTTCGGCGTCGGGGTCGGCAGCGACTACGGCGACCAGCTCATGGAGACCCTCGCCGACCGCGGGGACGGGCACACCACCTACGTCTCCGATCCCGAACAGGCGCGGAAGGTCTTCTGCGACGACCTGCCCGCCCAGATAGACCTGCGGGCCCGCGACGCCAAGGCCCAGGTCGCCTTCGACCCGCGGACCGTGGAGACGTTCCGACTGGTCGGCTACGAGAACCGGCGCGTCGCCGACCAGGACTTCCGCGACGACGCGGTGGACGGCGGCGAGGTCGGCCCCGGCCACAGCGTCACCGCCCTGTACGCCGTCCGCACGCGTCCCGGGGCCGCCGGTCACGTGGCGACGGCCACCGTCCGCTGGCTCGACCCCACCACCCGGGCCCCGCACGAGGAATCGGCCGCCGTCGAGGTGGCCGCGCTGACGGCCCGGACGTGGACCGAGGCCGACGCCCGCTTCCAGGTCACCGCCGTGGCCGCGTACTTCGCCTCCGCACTGCGCGAGCGCGGGGGCGGCTGGGAGCCCGTACCCGGCGCGCTCCCGCTCGACGGGCTCGCCGAGCGGGCCTCGGGGGTGGCGGACATGACCCGGGACCCGGACGTGCGCGGGCTCGCCGACACCGTCCGACAGGCCGCGCGGCTCGTGGGGTGACGGAGCGCATCGGCGAGGGGTGGCCGGAAACGACCGCCACTCGCTGTCCGGATGCCTCGCTCCATTCACCGTAGCGACATCCAGGACTCCGGTAATGGGCTCAGTTGTCCATACAACTTGGAGCCCCCACGTGATCACCGTTCACACCCGGACCGTCACCCTCGCCGCCGGTCTCGTCCTCTCCACCCTGGCCCTGTCCGCCTGTGGCGCCGCCCCCGACAAGGCGGTCACCACCAGTGCGAACGGCAAGAACCTGGCCACCGCGGCCTCCGCCGCCGACCTCGGCGGCATGGACGCCCTGGTCGCCGCGGCGAAGAAGGAGGGCACCCTCAACGCCATCGCCATCCCGCGCGACTGGGCGAACTACGGCGCCCTGATCGACGGCTTCACCAAGAAGTACGGGATCCAGGTCAAGGTGGAGAACCCGGACGGTTCCAGCCAGGACGAGATCAACGCGGTGAAGTCCCGCAAGGGTCAGGACCGCGCCCCCGACGTCCTCGACCTGGGCGCTGCCTTCGCCCAGTCCGCGGCCGCCGAGAACCTCCTCGCCCCCTACAAGGTGGCCGCCTTCGACAAGATCCCCGAGGCCCAGCGCGACCCGCAGGGGCGCTGGTCCAACGACTACGGCGGCTACGTCTCCATCGGCTGCGACGCCAAGCGCGTCACGGTCTGCCCGCAGACCTTCGCGGACCTCCTGAAGCCCGAGTACAAGGGCCAGGTCGCCCTCAACGGCAACCCCACCAAGTCCGGCTCCGCCTACGCGGGCGTCTTCGCCGCCTCCCTCGCCAGCGGTGGCTCCTTCGACGACATCCAGCCCGGCCTCGACTTCTTCGGCAAGCTCAAGAAGAACGGGAACTACAACCCCGTCGAGTCCACCCCCGCCACCGTCGAGAAGGGCGAGACGCCCATCAGCATCGACTGGGACTACCTGAACGCCGGCTACGCCGAGCAGTTCAAGCCCAAGGGCATCGACTGGAAGGTCGCCGTACCCGCCGACGGCCAGTTCGCGCAGTACTACTCCCAGGCCATCAACAAGGACGCCCCCCACCCGGCGGCCGCCCGCCTGTGGCAGGAGTACCTCTACAGCGCCGAGGGCCAGAACCTGTGGCTGAAGGGCCACGCCCGCCCCGTGCTGATGCCCGTGATGGAGGCCGACGGCACCCTCGACAAGGCCGCCGCCGCCGCGCTGCCCCCGGTCACCGGCACCCCGAAGTTCCCGAGCCAGGAGCAGACCGCCAAGGCCAAGGAAACCCTGGCCGGCGGCTGGGCCAAGGCGATCGCCGGCTGACGCGCAGATGACCCCCCACGCATCGACCGCCGCCGCGCCGGGCACCGCGCCCGGTGCGGCGGCGGCCCCCGCCCCCACGCGCCCGGCCCCGCCCGGGCAGCGCCCCGCGACCGCCCCCGGGGACCGGCCCCGGTCCCGGCCCGGGCGCGGAGCGCGCCGCGGCCGCGGCGCCTGGCTCGCCGCCCTGCCGCTGCTCCTGCTGGTCGCCCTGGCCTTCGGCCTGCCGGCCCTGGCCATGGTCTTCGGCGCCTTCAGCGTCAAGGACCCGGTCACCGCCACCACCGCGTACGGCGTGGACAACCTCGCCCGCTCGGTCGACGGCGCCTACCGCACCGCCCTCATCGGCAGCGTGAAGCTGTCCGCGCTCACCGCCGCCGCGGGCGCCCTGCTCGGGCTCCTCGTCGCCCAGGCCGTCGTCAGCTCCCGCAGCCGCGTGCTGCGCGAGGCCGTGCTGACCGCCTCCGGGGTGCTCGCCAACTTCGGCGGCGTCCCGCTCGCCTTCGCCTTCGTCGCCACCCTCGGCAACGCGGGCGTCCTCACCACCGGCCTCGGCCTCGACGCCCACGGCTGGTCGCTGTACGGCTTCTGGGGCCTGTCGCTGACCTACCTCTACTTCCTGGTGCCGCTGATGGTGCTCACCGTGGCCCCCGCGTTGGAGGGGCTGCGCCCGCAATGGCGCGAGGCCGCCCAGGACTGCGGCGCCTCCACCTGGGGGTACTGGCGGCACATCGGGATCCCCGTCCTGCTGCCCACCCTGCTCGGCGGGTTCGTGCTGCTCTTCGGCAGCGCCTTCGCCGCCTACGCCACCGCCGCGTCGATGGTCGGCAGCTCCGTCCCCCTCGTCACCCTGCAGATCGCCGACGCGCTGTCCGGCAACGTGCTGATCGGCCAGGAGAACGTGGCGCTCGCGCTCAGCCTCGACATGGTGCTGGTCGCGCTGCTGGTGATGGCCGTCCACCTGCCCCTCCAGCGAAGGAGCGCCCGATGGCTCGCCTGATCGCCGGCACCCGGACCCCGGGAACCCTCCGCCCGGGCCGCACGATCGTGCTGCTGCTGGCCGCGACGTACTTCCTCGTCCCGCTGCTGGCCTCGGCGGTCTTCACCCTCGACATCCCGGGCCAGGGTTGGACCCTCTCCGCCTACACCCGGATCGTGCACGCCGACGGCTTCCTCGCCGCCCTGGGCCTCTCCGTCGGCCTGGCCGCGGCCACCGTGGCCCTGGTGCTGCTGGTCACCGTCCCGGCCGCCGTGGCCGTGCGGCTCGGGGCGCCCCGGCTGCGCGCCGTGCTGGAGGTCGTGTGCACCCTGCCGCTGGTGGTGCCGCCGGTCGCGCTGACCGCCGGGATCACCACGGTGCTGCGCTGGGGCCCGGAGCAACTCGCCGCGACCCCGCTCTACCAGACCTTCGTGGCCGTCCAGAACCCCGCCTTCCCGCTGGTCCTGGTCCTGGCCTACGCCGTGATGGCCCTGCCGTTCGTCTACCGCGCGCTCGACGCCGGCCTGCGCGCGGTGGACGTACGGACCCTCGTCGAGGCGGCCCGCGACCTCGGGGCGTCCTGGCCCCGGGCGCTGGTCCTCGCCGTCCTGCCCAATCTGCGCGGCGCCCTGCTGAACGCGTCCTTCCTCGCCCTGGCCCTGGTCCTGGGCGAGTTCACGGTCGCCCAGCTGCTCGGCTTCGAACCGTTCACCGTGTGGGTCGTCCAGGCCTCCGGATCCGATGCCCGGCTGTCCGTCGCCGTCTCCCTGCTGAGCCTGTTGCTGACCTGGGCCCTGCTGCTCGTCCTGACGGTGGCCGGCCGCAAGCGCCACCACCGCACCTCCCGCCCGAAGGCCGTAGGAGTCACCCCCTGATGAACGCGACCACCGCGACCACCGCGCCGCACCCGACGCGCGCGCTGCCCGACGCCCGCGGCGCCGGAGCCAGCCTCGAACTGCGCGGCCTGCGCCGCGAGTTCGGCTCGGCCGTGGCCCTCGACGGGCTCGACCTCGACGTGGCCCCGGGCGAACTCCTGGCCCTGCTCGGCCCGTCGGGCTGCGGCAAGACCACCGCCCTGCGCGTCCTCGCCGGCTTCGAACGGCCCGACGCCGGGCAGGTCCTGCTCGACGGCAAGGACATCGCGGCGGTCCCGGCCAACCGCCGTGACACCGCCATGGTGTTCCAGTCGTACAGCCTCTTCCCGCACCTGAACGCCGCCGACAACGTCGGCTTCGGCCTGCGCATGCGCGGGGCGCCCGCCGCCGAACGGCGCACCCGCGCCGCCGAACTCCTGGAACTGGTCGGCCTGCCCGGCCACGGCGACCGCTACCCGCACCAGCTCTCCGGCGGCCAGCAGCAGCGCGTCGCCCTCGCCCGGGCGCTCGCCCTGCGGCCCCGGCTGCTCCTCCTCGACGAACCGCTCTCCGCCCTCGACGCCCAGGTGCGCGTGACCCTGCGCGAGGAGATCCGCCGCCTCCAGCTGGAGCTCGGCATCACCACCGTCTTCGTCACCCACGACCAGGAGGAGGCCCTCTCGATGGCCGACCGGGTCGCGGTCATGCGCGGCGGGCGCCTCGAACAGTGCGCCACCCCGACCGAGTTGTACGCCCGCCCCGCCACCGGATTCGTCGCCGACTTCATCGGCGCGATGAACCGGGTCCCCGCGCTGGCCACCGCCGACGGGACCGTCGACGTGCTCGGCGTCCGACTGCCCGTCGACGGCCCGGCGCCGGCCCCCGGGCCGGTCGAGGCGCTGCTGCGCCCCGAGGGGCTGGAGGTCACCGCCGAGGACGACGGCCCGGGCCGCGTCCTCGGCACCGCCTTCCACGGCCCGACCGTCCGGGTGCGCATCGCGCTGACCGACGCCGCGGGCCGGGTGAGCGAGGTCAAGGCGGACGTCCCCACGCACGCGGCCGCCGCCCTGCTGCCGGGCGCGCGCGTCGCGGTACGGCCGCAGCCGCGTCCCGTGCTGCTCGCGCCCCAGGACGGACCGGCATGAGCCTGCAAGCGGTCCTCTTCGACATGGACGGCACGCTGGTCGACACCGAGGGCGTCTGGCTGGAGGTCGTCGAGGCCGCCGCCGTACGCCGGGGGCGCGCGCTGGACCCCGTCCGCCGCACCGCGGTGACCGGGCGCTCCGTCGAGGACGCCGCCGCGCTGCTGGCGCGGCACCTGGACGCGGCGCAGGCGGAGCTCGCCGCCGAGCTGGGGCGGGGCTTCGCCGCGCGGCTCGCCGCCGGAACCGTCCCGCGCCCCGGCGCCCTGCGGCTGCTGGCCGCGCTGCGCGCCGAGTCCGTCCCCACCGGGCTGGTCTCCGCCTCGCCGCGGGCCGTGGTCGACCAGGTCGCGGGCACCCTGGACGGGCACCGCTTCGACGTCCTGTTCGGCGCGGAGGACACCGTACGGACCAAGCCCGAGCCGGACCCGTACCTCGCCGCCGCGCTCGCGCTCGGCGCGGCGCCCGAGCGCTGCGTCGCGGTGGAGGACAGCCCCACGGGCGTCGCCTCGGCGCTCGCCGCGGGCTGTCGGGTGCTCGGGGTCCCCTCCACCGAACCCCTGCTCCCCGCACCCGGGTTGACCCTGCTCGACTCGCTCGTCGACGCGGATCCCGACCTGCTGCACGCGCTGTGCGCCTGAGCGGGCCGGAGCACCGGCCCGCGGTGGTCGGCGCGGGCGAACATGACAAGCTGGGTCCGTGAACGAGGCATCGCGCAGGACCCCGTTGTACCTCCGCGTCGCCGCCGACCTGCGGACCGCCATCACGGCGGGCGAGTACGGATCCGGGGCCAGGCTGCCCGCGGAGGACGAACTCGCCCGCCGCCACGGCGTGTCCCGGGGCACGGTCCGTCAGGCGCTCGCCGCGCTGCGCGCCGACGGACTGATCACCTCGCGCCGCGGCACCCGCCGCGTGGTGCTGGCCGCCCCGGGCGACGCGGGCTCCGCGGAACTGCGCAGCTTCACCCGGTGGGCGCGCTCGCTGGGCCGGGAACCGGGCGGGCGGACGGTCGCGGTCGAGCGGGTGGCGGCCGACGCCGAAGAGGCCGAGCACCTGCGGATCGCCCCCGGGGGCCCCGTCTACCGGGTGCGGCGGCTGCGCACGCTGGCCGGGGCGCCGGTGATGGTGGAACGCACCACGTACCCGGAGGCCGTCGGCGCCCTCGTCGCCGGCATGCCGCTGGACACCGTCTCGTACTCCGAGGAACTCGCCCGGCACGGCGTGCTGTTCATGGACGGCCACCACACCATCGACCTCGCGCGGGCGGACGCCGACGACGCGGAGCTGCTCGGCTGCCGGGCCGGGGAGGCGCTGCTGCGCGAGCGGCGGCGCTCCACCGACCCGGCGGGGGCCCCGGTGGAGTGGTCGCAGGACCGCTACCTGCCGGGAACGGTGTCGTTCACGGTGCACACGACGGCGGCCAGCGCCCTGGGCCGCCGCCTCGGTCCCTGACCGGGCGGCGGCCGCGCCGGGCGGCTCAGGGGGCCAGGAGCAGCGCCGCGAGCAGCGGCCGGAAGTGCTCGAAGTCCGGGGTGGCCCGCTCCGGATCCTTCGCGAGGTCGTCCCAGCGCCGCACGGCGACCGCGTCGGCCGCCCCCGGCAACGCCTCGAAGGCGCGCACCTGTTGGTCCGTCATCGGACCGCCCTGCATCCGCAGGGTGTGCACGGAGGCCTCGGAGAGCAGGGCGAAGTAGCCCGCTTCGACCCTGCACAGGTAGCGCTTGGCGGCCACGTGCAGCCGCACCGGCTCGGTGACCTCGGGCCCGAACCACTGCCCGAGCCAGTCCGCCCCGGTGTGGCTGTGCCGGTTGTCCTGGTGGCCCTCCATCAGGTCCCGCCCGGTGACGGCTCCTTGGAAGTGGCCGACGTCGTGCAGGAGCGCGGCGGCGACCAGCGCGGCGGGCGCCCCGGCGGCTTCCGCGAGCGCGCCCGCCTGGAGCATGTGCCCGGCCTGGGTCACCGCCTCGCCCAGGTACTCGGCGCCGCCCTCGCCCTCGAAGAGCGCGGCGAGCTGGTCGAGCGCGTCGAGGGGAGCATCGGTACCGGGCCTCATCGGGCACCGCCGGTGCGGCGCAGGACGGCGAGGGTGGAGGCGAGCCCGTCGAGATCGGCGTAGGTGCCCTGGAGGTGGCGCGCACCAGACTCGGCGAAGGCCGTACGGGCGTGCAACAGCCGGGTGTTGTCGAAGACGACGCAGTCGCCGGGCGCGAGACGGAAGTCCAGCCTCAGCTCCGGGCGCAGCAGCAGCGCCGCGAAGCTCCGGTAGGCGCGGTAGAAGGCGTCGAGGACCTCCGCCGGGTGGTGCAGGGTCGCGATCGAGCGGTTGTTGAAGCGGATCTCGCGGATGCGACCGAGGGCGTCGGTCTCGATCAGCGGTCGCTGGGCGCGCAGTTCGGTGTGCGCGTCGGCGAAGGCGAACTCGACGGGGGTCCGGGTCAGGACCTCGAAGGCGGCCGGGTCCTCGGACCGCAGCAGGGCGGCGGCGTGGAAGCCGTCGACCAGGCCCGAGTCCCCGCCGTTCGCCTCGTTGACGAGGCAGTGCAGGAGCTGGAGCGTGGGCACCGGATCGCGGTAGGGGTTGTCGGTGTGCGGGGTGATCAACGCCCCGGTGAAGGCGAGGTTGTTGGGGTCGGGCTCGACGCGCACCTCGAAGAGCTCGCCGTAGTTCGTCTCGCGGACGTGGCCGAAGGTCCGGGCCACGTCCAGGACCTGCCGATCGCGGCAGGGGACGCCGCGGAGCAGCACGAAACCGAGCCGCTGGACGTGCTCCAGGGCCCCGGCCCGCACCGCGGCGTCGTCGCGGTAGCCGCTCCAGTCGGCCTCCGGGAGCCGCCCGCGCAGGTCCGCGGCGGCCCACAGCTCCTTGTCGGCCTCGGTCCGCCCGTCGCCGGGGCGGTCGTCCGCCGGTCCCGGGGCGTGCGCGTCCAGCCAGGCCAGCGGGTAGAGCGAGCGGTGGCCGTCCGGTGCCCAGAGGATCTCGCGGGCGGGCTCGCCGAGCGGGGTCCGGGCCTCGCGGGCGGAGCCGACCGCGAGGTCGGCGGGGAGATCGGTGATCTGGAACAGCTTCTGGCCGTTGCGCGGGTCGCGGCATTCCGTGCAGGGGCAGTTGTCGCGCAGCCAGAGCGCGGGTGGGCGGGGGATCGTCGTCGCCGTCATCACGGCTCCCGTCGTCAGGTGCGTCGTCTCGGGTGTCTTCGCTCACGCGGGTCAAGTTGTCTGTACAACTTGACCCGCGGGCAGCGTGGCATCCGCGCATGACGATCAGGTGGCGCCGCGGTGGACGGCTCGCCTCCGGGACGGTTCGCTTACTGGGGCGCGATGACGACGGCCGTTCCGTAGGCGCAGACCTCGGTGCCCACGTCGGCGGCGTCGGTCACGTCGAACCTCATCATCAGCACCGCGTTCGCGCCGCGCGCCTGCGCCTGCTCGATGAGTCGCTCCATGGCCTGGTTGCGGGTCTGGACCAGGGTCTTGGTCAGGCCCTTCAGCTCGCCGCCGATCATCGACTTCAAGCCGGCGCCGATCTGGCTCCCCAGGTGCCGCGAGCGGACGGTGAGCCCGAAGACCTCGCCGATCACCTTCTGCACGCGGTAGCCCGGCACGTCGTTCGTGGTGACGACCAGGACCGCGGACTGCGCCCCGGTACCGCCGCCGTAATCATCGATTCCCATGCGGACACTCTCCCGCCGCGGGGCCCGTCCCGCATCCCGGGGCGGGCGGCGGGGCGCCCCCTACGAAGGCGGCTCGACCTGGCGCAGCCAGGTGGTCAGCAGGGCTTCCAGGAGCTGCGCCTGCGCCGGGTCCAGGGCGTCCAGGAGGGCCCGTTCGCCCCGTACGTGCTCGGTGAACGCCCGGTCGAACAGCTCCCGGCCCGCCGGGGTGAGCGCGACCACCCGGCCGCGCCCGTCGCTGGCCGAGCGGCGGCGGGTGACGAGGCCGTCGCGCTCCAGCCGGTCGATCCGCTTCGACATGGCGCCGGTCGTCACCATGGTGTGCGCGGCCAGCTCGCCGGGCGCGCGTTCGTACGGCGCACCCGCGCGGCGCAGCGCGGCCAGGACGTCGAACTCGCCCTCGCTCAGTCCGTAGCGCCGGAAGACGAGGCACAGGCGCTCGGTCAACAGGGCGGCGAGCCGGTGGAGCCTGCCGATCACCGCCTGCGGCCCGACGTCCAGATCGGGGCGTTCGCGCGCCCACTCGGCCTGGATGCGGGCGATGCGGTCGGGGGCGGGGGCGGGGTCCACGGGATTCTCGTGCTGCACCCTCCCACTTTACCTTCCTCGGAAGGTAAAGTGACTTCCATGGAAGATACCTTGCGGTGGTCGTTGGTCACCGCGGTCGCACCGGTGGCCTGGGGCGCGAACTACTACGTCACCCAGGCGTTCCTGCCGGCGGGCCAGCCGCTGTACGGCGCGGCGATCCGGGCCCTGCCCGCGGGACTGCTGCTGCTCGCGGTCGCACGGGTGCTGCCGCGCGGATCGTGGTGGTGGAAGTCGCTGCTGCTCGGCACCCTCAACATGGGCGGCTTCTTCGCCCTGGTCTACCTCGCGGCCCAGCGCCTGCCCTCCAGCGTGGCCTCGACCGTGATGGCGGCGGCGCCCCTGGTGCTGATGCTGATCGCCTGGCCGCTCACCGCGGAGCGCCCCGCCCCGCGCCACCTGGTGGCGGCCGGCGTGGGCGTCGCCGGAGTGGCCCTGATGCTGCTCGGGGCGGACACGGCCGTCGACGCGCTGGGCGCGTGCGCCGCGGCGGCGGCCATGGTGATGTCCTGCCTCGGCTTCGTCCTCGCCAAGCGCTGGTACCAGGCGGACGGGGCGGCGGCGCCCGGGATACTCGCCTCCACCGCCTGGCAGCTCGTCGGCGGCGGCCTGCTCCTGCTGCCCCTGGCCGTCGGCGTCGAGGGCGGGCCGCCCGCGGTGGACGGACCCGCCCTGCTCGGCTTCGGCTACACGGCCGTGCTGGCGACGGCGGTGGCCTTCGCGGCCTGGTTCGCGGGCATGCGCAGGCTGCCCGCCGCCACCGTCGGCCTCGTCGGACTGCTCAACCCGGTGACGGGCGTCCTGCTCGGCACGCTGGTCGCCGGGGAGACCCTCGCCCCCCGGCAGCTGTGCGGGCTCCTGCTGGCCCTGGTCGGGATCCTGCTCGGGCGCCCGGCCCCGGCCCGGCCGTCGATCAGCCGGTCGACAGCGCCGCCGCCGCGGCGCGCCGCCCGCGCTTGCCCAGCGGAGCCAGGGAGAGGTCCTGGGACTGGGACTTGATGTTCTTGAAGCCGTACCCGCGTTCCTCCAGCCACGCCTCGGCGGCCAGCTCGGCCCGCGCACTCGCGTCCAGGATGTCCTCCTCCTTCTCGCCCGATTCCAGGAACCGGAAGGTGAAGAACGGCCGGGCGGCGATGTCGTAGGTGAGGTGGCCCTCGACGGTGAACTCCGCCCGCAGCATGTCGTGCTCGGGCGCACGGGCGACCAGCTCGGCGTGCTGCTCGGCGGTGAGCCCGTCGAAGGCGCCGCGGACGGTGATGCGGAAGGTGCGAGTGCTCATTCCTCGACTCTAGGTCGGTGCCCGCGGGGGTCGCACCACCTTTTCACCCGGCCGTCCGGCGCAGCACCAGGGTCAGGAAGCCGAAGCTGTCCCGATAGGTGCGCAGCCACTCCGAGCGGCGCTCGCCGGCCGTGGCCAGGGCCTGGGCGCTGTCCGGATCCTCCGGGTGGTCCAGCGCCCACTCGGCCAACGTGCCCCAGAGGGTCCACTCGTAGTCGTCGAGCTCCCTGCGGGTGCTGACGTGACCGAGCACCGGCGTCCAGCCCGCCGCGCCGATCAGGTCGAGGGTGGTCGCGAGGTCCTCGTACTCGCCGAGCGCCTCGACGGCCTCCGGGGACGGCTCGCGCTCCCAGAAGGCGTCGCCGATCAGCACCCGCCCGCCGGGCGCCAGCCGCTCCGCCGCCGCTTCGAGGGTGGGCAGCAGGCCACCGAAGGCGTGCGAGGAGCCGATGCTGAGGATCAGGTCGAAGGAGTGCGGCGCGGTGAACTCCGCGGCCGGCTGCTGGTGCAGGACCAGACGGTCCTGTACGCCGCGCGCACGGGCCGCGGCGGAGGCCTGTTCCAGCGCCTGCGGCGACACGTCGACCCCGTCGGCCCGGGTCCCGGGATGGGCCGCGAGCGCGCGCAGCAGCCACTCCGCCGTGCCGCAGCCCAGGTCGAGCAGGCGGGCGCCCTCACGGGCGACGCCGTGCTCCAGCAAGCGCCGCACCGACACGTCGTCGAGCGGGGCCTTGATCGGGTGGTGGGTGTGGGCGATGCTGGAGATCATTTCGCGGTTCATGGCCGCACCCTCACACCCGGCGGCCCCCGTCCGCATCCGAATTTGCCCCGGTGCGTCAGGTACGGCCCCCGTGGGCCGCGGGCCGGCGCCCCCGTCCGGTCAGCGGGTGGCGGTGCGGTGCGCGCCGCGGCGCAGGGCCAGGGCCGCCAGGGCCTCGGGGGCGCCGGACTGGCCCCGGATGCCGGGGAAGGCGTTGATGTCGACGACCAGCGGTTCCCCGCCCCCCTCGGCGGCGATGACGTCCACCCCGTAGACGTCCAGCGCGAAGACCTCGCCGACCGCGCGGACCAGCTCGACCCAGCCCGACGGCAGCTCGGCGAGGGGGAGCGGCAGGGTCGGGCCCCGCCCGCCGGGGGAGAGTTCGGAGCGCCGCAGCGCCGCGAAGACCCGGTCCCCGATCGCCCACAGCTTGTGGTCCCAGCCGTCGTTGGGCGCGAACTCCTGCACCACGACCGGTTCCGCGGCCCACTGGTCCGCCAGCGCGGCCAGCCGCGCCCCGTCGTCGACCCGGGCGACCAGATCGCTCCGACGGCTGTGGTGGCTCTTGACGACGACGGGTCCCGCGAGCGGCGGACCCGCGGCCAGTTCCGCGAGGGTGGCGTAGGCGCGGGTGGCGGCGAAGGGCAGGCCCGCCCCACGGGCCAGCGCGGCCATCACCGTACGGTCCTGGCACAGCTCGGTGGCGGCCGCCGAGTTGATCACCGGGGCCCCGAGCGCCTCGGCCTCGCGGGCGAGGGCGAGCGCCCGCGGCGTGCGGGACTTGAGCAGGTAGACGTCGGCGGGCGGCCCCGGCAGCCGCGTCGCGGTGCCCGGGTCCAGGGCTTCGACCCGGTGCTCGGGGGCGAGCAGGGACGTGGTCCCGGCCAGCAGGGGATGTCCGGGCTCGGGGGTGATCAGGCCGATCCTCACAGCGCCTCGCCGGCCGTGGCGGTCAGGGGCGCCGTCGGCGCGCCCGCCTGCGCCGGGATCGCGGGTCGTGGTCCGGCGCCCGCGGAGCCCGCCGTTCCGGCCCGGGCCAGCTCCAGTACGGCCCGGGCCACCCGGGCCGCGGCGTCCGGCACCTGGCGGAAGCTCGGGAAGTCGTTCACGTCGACCACCACCGGCCCGTCCGGACCGAGGATCACGTCGACCCCGTACAGGTCCAGCCCGTACACCGCGCCCACCTGCCCGGCTATCGCGGCCACTTCGGCGGACAGCGGCACGCGTCTCTCCCGCACCGCGTGGTCGGGGTGCAGCGGTGAACGGCGCTCGGTCGCGTACAGCTCGCCGCGGACGCTGTAGACCTTGATGTCGGTGCCCGCGTTGGGCACGTACGGCTGCGCGATCAGCATGCCCTCGCCCGCGAGGTCCGCCAGCATCGCGGCCAGCCGGTCCGGCGAGGACACCAGGTACACGGCCCGGCCGGAGCTGCCGTCGGCGGGCTTGACCACCAGCGGGTACTCCGCGTCCGGTATCTCCAGCAGGAGTTCGGGCCGGGCCACCGCGTACGTCGCCGGCAGCGGCAGCCCGCGGCTGGCGCCCAGGGCCGCGGCGAGGGCCTTGTCCCGGACGCCCCGGATCGCGCGGGCGTCGTTGACCGTGGTCATCCCGGCTCCGGCGGCGGCTTCGAGCAGGGTGAGCCCGGGGCCGCCGGACACGGTCTTGAGCACCCACGCGTCGTGGCTGCCCGTGCGTACCGTCTCGGTCATGCGCAGGAGGGAACCGCCGGGCCGCACCACGTCCACGTGGTGACCCCACGAGGTCAGCTGCCCGATCACCTCGTTCGGCATGCCGTCATGGCGGTACTGCTCCTCCACCAGAAAGCAGAGCCTCATCGACCTTCCCTGTCTGCCCGGACATCGACCGGTCCGGCCCGGCGAGTTGTGCCGTCATAGGATGTCATGAACCGCCACGAGCCCGGCATCGGTGCGGTGTTCCCGGCTCCCGGGGGGTGCGGCTCCCGTCCCGGTAGGAGCCCCGGCATCCCGGTTCGCCCACCGAATGGCCTCACGCGGCGGCGAGTTGGACGGATCGGCAAACCCTTGGGAATGAAGTGGTCTGGACCCTTGACCGACGGATGGTCCAGACCAATCATGAGGCGTCCGCCCATTCGCTCGCTCACGCCCCACCGGGAGCAACGATGAGACGCCCCAGGTCCCTGCGCGCCTTAACGGCCGCCCTCTGCACGCTCGCCGCCTCCGCCGGCCTCGTCCTCGCGGCCGACTCGGCGGCGCACGCCGCCGCGACCCCGCTGCCGGCGCACGTGTTCGCCCCCTACTTCGAGGCGTACTCCAACGACAGCCCCGCCGACCTCGCCCAGAAGTCCGGCGCGAAGTACCTCACGATGGCGTTCGTCCAGACCGAGGCCAAGGGATCGTGCACCCCCTACTGGAACGGTTCGACCGGCCAGCCGATCTCCGCCTCCGTCTTCGGCTCCGACTTCGCCACCATCCGCTCGCGCGGCGGCGACGTCATCCCCTCCTTCGGCGGGTACGCCGCCGACAACGGCGGCACCGAGATCGCCGACAGCTGCACCAACGTGGACTCGATCGCGGCCGCCTACGAGAAGGTGATCACCACCTACGACATGGCGCGCCTCGACATGGACATCGAGGACAACTCGCTGACCAACAAGGCGGGCATCGACCGTCGCAACCAGGCCATCAAGAAGGTGCAGGACTGGGCCGCGGCGAGCGGCCGCCCGCTCCAGATCTCCTACACCCTGCCCACCACCACCAGTGGCCTGGCGAGCAGCGGGCTGGCCGTCCTGAGGAGCGCGAAGGCCGCGGGCGCGCAGGTCGACGTCGTGAACCTGATGACCTTCGACTACTACGACAACGCGAGCCACAACATGGCGGCCGACACCCAGACCGCCGCCGCCGGCCTCTACAACCAGCTCGCCACCCTCTACCCGGCCAAGACCCCCGCCCAGCTCTGGGGGATGATCGGCGTCACCGAGATGCCCGGCATCGACGACTTCGGCGCCGCCGAGACCTTCACCACCGCCGACGCGACCGCCGTCTACAACTGGGCCGTCGGCAAGGGCATCAACACGCTCTCCTTCTGGGCCCTCCAGCGCGACAACGGCGGCTGCCCCGGCACCGGCGGCTCCGACACCTGCTCGGGCATCGTCCAGGACCCCTGGTACTTCACCCACACCTTCGCGCCCTTCACCGGCGGCGGGGGACCGGTGGCCGACGACTTCTCCCTCGCCGTCGCGCCCGGTTCGGCGTCGGTGGCCCCCGGCGGCACGGCCACGGCCACGGTGAGCACGGCCGTCACCTCCGGCAACGCCAAGACCCTCACCCTGACCGCGACCGGGGCGCCGGCCGGAGTGAGCGCCACGCTCGCCCCCGGCTCGGTCACGGCGGGCGGCTCCGCGCAGCTCACCGTCACCGCCGCGGCCTCGGCCGCGCCGGGCACCTACCCGATCACCGTCACCGGGACGGCGGGCCAGCTCGGCCACTCCACGACCTTCACCCTCACGGTCTCCGGCCCGGGCGGCGGCAGCGGAGCGCTGGTCAACGGCGGTTTCGAGAGCGGCGCGCTCGCTCCGTGGACCTGTGAGAGCGGGGGCGCGGTGGTGGCGACCCCGGCGCACGGGGGCTCGTACGCCCTGAAGACGGCGCCGACCGCCGGTCAGACGGGGGAGTGCGCGCAGACCCTCACGCTGACCCCGAACACCACGTACACGCTGAGCGGATGGGTCCAGGGCAGCTACGCCTACCTGGGCGTGCGCGGTGGCGCCAGCGCCAGTACGTGGACCAGCTCCGCGGCCTGGACCAAGCTGTCGGTCCCCTTCACCACCGGGGCCTCCGGCACGGTCACGGTGTTCCTGCACGGCTGGTACGGCCAGGGATCCGTCTACGGGGACGATCTCGCGGTCGGCTGACGGACCGGCGCACGGCGGCCGCGACCCCGGTGACAGGGGGTCGCGGCCGCCGCTGCGCCGCGCCGCCCCGGTCCGCTCCGGCGCCCTGGCCCGGGGCATGCTGATCACCATGACGAGCGAACGTGACGTACGGATCCTGCGGGCCGCCGACCGGACGGCCGAGGCCTGGAAGAACGGCGGGGGAGTCACCCGGCAGATCGCGGCCGGGGCCACGGGCCGCGGCCAGGGCCCCGGCGGCGACTTCGGGTGGCGGGTCAGCCTCGCGGAGGTGGCCGCCGACGGCCCCTTCTCGGCGTTCCCCGGAATCGACCGGACGCTCACCGTGGTCGAGGGGGCCGGTATGGACCTCACCGTGGACGGGGTGCGCCGGGCGGTGGCCGAACGCTTCGCGCCGCAGCGGTTCCCGGGGGACGTGGCCACCGACTGCCGGCTGCTCGACGGACCCGTCGTGAACTTCAACGTGATGTACCGCAGGGCCACCACGCGGGCGGAGGTCGCCGTCGTGCGCGGCGACCTCGCCCTGAGCGGCCCGGCCGGGGTCCGCGACGTACTGCTCGTGGTGGCGCTGGAGGGCGCCGCGTCCCTCGCCGGCCCGCACCTGGACGCGGTCCGGCTGGGAACGTACGACGCCCTGCTCGCGACGGGCGGCGAGCAGGGCGTCCTGCACCTGAGCGCGGAAGGCCGCGCGGCGGTGGTCCGGTTCGCACCGGTGGGGGAGCGCTAGACGGCGTCGGCGCTCTCGGGCGTCTTCGTCGGCACGCTCGCCAGGCGCGGCGCGCTCGCCTCGACCACGCGCGGGCCGGTGCTGCCGCGCAGGCCCAGCCAGCTGATCACCGCGACCAGCGCGAAGGCGACGGCGCCGATCCCGAAGGTCAGGGTGAAGCCCGATTCGGCGGGCAGCGGCGGGACCCCGGCGGGCAGGTGCTCGATCGTCTTGGACGCCAGGATCGTGGTGACGATGGCGCTGCCGATCGCGCTGCCGGTGGAGCGGGAGATGGAGTTGATGCCGTTGGCGATGCCGCTCTGGTGGTGCGGGACGCTCGCCATGATGACGGCGGGCATGGCCGCGTAGCCGAAGCTGACGGCCGCGCCGACGACGATCCCGGCGCCGATCACGGAGAAGGTGTGCTCGTGGTCCAGGGCCAGCCAGCCGAAGCCGACGGCGCCGAGCGCGGCGGCCACGGCGAGGGCGATCCGCGGCCCGCGGTGGCGGACCAGCTGGCCGCCGACCGGGGAGGCGAGCAGCGAGACGATCGCGCCGGGCAGCAGGAACTGGACGGAGGCGCGCAGGATGGACGCGTCGAAGCCGTAGCCGGTGAGCGCCTTGGGCATCTGCACGAGGTAGGAGACGCCGAGGAAGTTCGCGAACATCCCGAAGCCGACCAGGATGCCGGCCAGGTTCGCCATGAGCACCGGGCGGTGGACGAACATCCGCATGTCGACGAGCGGCTCGCGGACCTTCAGCTCGGTGAAGACCCACACCGCGCCCATGACCACGGCGCCGGCGAAGCTGCCCAGCGTGCGGCCGGAGGACCAGCCCCACTCGTGCCCCTGGGAGATCGGCAGCAGGAGCAGCAGCAGCGCGATGCCGAGGGTCAGCGCGCCGAGGATGTCGGTGCGGCCGCCGGTCTTGTGGCGGGTGGCCGGGACGAGGAAGACGACCGCGAGCAGGGCGAGGACGGCGAAGCCGGTCGCCATCCAGAAGGCGTTGCGGTAGTCGGCGTCCGTGCCCGAGGTGAGCAGGCCGGTGGCGACGAGCGCGAGCCCGCTGCCGAAGGCGAGGGTGCCGCTGACCAGGGCCATCGCACCGGGGAGCTTCTGCGGGCGGACCTCCTCGCGCAGCACCGACAGGGCCAGCGGGAAGATCGCGGTCGCGGCGCCCTGGAGCACGCGGCCGAGGATCAGCAGCGGGAGCGAGGTCGCCAGCGCGGCGATGACGGAACCGACGACCATGACGCCGAGGACGGCGATCAGGGTCGGCTTCTTGCCGTGCTGGTCGCCGAAGCGGCCGAGCAGCGGGGTGAAGACCGCGGCGGAGAGCAGGGTGGCGGTGGTCACCCAGCTCACGTTGGCGGTGGACGTACCGAGATCGGTCCGGATCAGACCCAGGATCGGGACGGGCAGGGTCTGCATCATCGACACGACCATGGCGGCGAGGCTCAGGGCGAAGACGATGACCGTCTCGTTCCTCTGCCCGGCGGCGGGGGCGGATGCGGGGGTGCTCATGGCTGGCAGGACCTTCTCATGGCTTCAGAACGCTGGGGTGTCACTCGGATCGCTTCAGATCGCGGATGTTTGAGTGCATCAAGCAATTGGTCAGGAGGATGACGTTAGACCTGGATAGTTAAGGACGTCAAGTAAATGATTGATGACCTCAAGCACTGCGAGTACACTCCAGTCATGAGCGCCACCGCACCGCCCTCGCCCGCCAAGCTCCAGCTGCTGGAGCTGCTCGCCGCGATCGCCACCGCCCAGTGGCGGGACTTCGCCGCCGCGGCGGCCCGTCACGGCCTCACCTCCACCCAGGCCAAGGCCCTCGCCCAGCTCGACGAACCGGTCCCGATGCGCGGGCTCGCCACCCTGCTGGTGTGTGACGCATCCAACGTCACCGGGATCGTCGACCGGCTGGAGGCCCGCGAGCTCGTCCGGCGCGAGGCGGACCCCGCCGACCGCCGGGTCAAGAACGTCGTGGCCACCGACGCGGGCCGCGAGATCATCCGGCGCGTGCGCGAGGAGATGCAGGCCACGCACGGCGCGCTCGACACCCTCGACGAGGACGAGAGCGCGACCCTCTACGCCCTGCTCGCGCGCCTGCGCCCGACGATGGAGAGCAAGGCGCTCTGACGGGAGCGCCGGCCGAACCCACCGGACGCCGCCGCCGATCCGATCGACCTGGAGGTGCCCAGCGCGGATCCCGTCGGCCCGCGCAGTCCCGGCAGCGGGGGAGCGGCGAGCTGGGCCGCCCTGGCGGACATCGAGCGCGTGGCGCCGCGCACGGTGGTCCGGCTGAACCAGGCCCCCCGTTGGCGGCGCCTCAGAGCGTGCCGCTGCTGCGGGGGAGGGCGGGGGCGTCGAGCGAGGGGTCGATCAGGACGGGTTCCTGCGAGCGGGCACCGGCCAGTACCGCCGGGTCGAGGCGGGCTACGGCCAGCCCGGGGTCATCGGTGCCGGCGTCGTGGAGCAGGGTGCCGTCCGGGTTCCAGATCGCGCTGCGGCCGCAGCCGTCGTACGGGCCGCTGGGGCGGCAGTGGTTGGCGAGCAGGACGTAACTGGTGTTGTCCAGGGCCCGCGCGGGGAACACCGTGGCGAGCTGGCGCTCGCCGTTGCCCCGGCCGAACATCGCACCGACCAGGTACGCGTGGGCGCCGCCCCGCACGGCCGCGCGGGCGTGCTCCGGAAAGCCGGAGTCCCAACAGATGCCGAGACCGAGGCGCCACCCGTCCAGCGAGAGCGTGCACCCGCGCGGGCCCGCGCCGAAACCGGCGGCCCGCTCGCCGGGCGTGACGTGTTGCTTGTCGTACTGGGCCGCCCGGTGACCGTCCCGGCCCAGGACCAGGGCCGAGATGCGCAGCTCCCCGGTCCCGGCGTCCCGCGCGGGGGCCCCGACGACCACCGCGGTACGGGTCGCGGCGCAGGCGGCGGCCAGGACGTCCAGCCGGGAGTCCCCCGGGGCCGGCACGTGCCGGGCGGGGTCGGCGGCGATCCCCGCCAGCTCGTAGCCGGTGAGGAAGAGCTCCGGCAGGACCAGCAGGTCGCCGCCCCGGTCGGCGGCGCGGCGGACCAGATCGGCCGCGGTGGCGGCATTGGCGGCGACGTCCAGCGCGGCGCAGCCGGCCTGGCCCGCCACGACGGTCAGCGGGGCGGCGGGAAGGTCATGAAGATCATCCATGGACCACCAAACTACCCGAGCGCTCCGGACGACCCCGGCCGCCCGCCCCACCACCGCCCGCGCCACCCGGACCTACGCCACCGGCACCAGGGACGCGGGCAGGTACGGGGAGCGCACCGGCACCTCCCAGCCGGCCCGGCGGGCCAGGCAGACCAGCGCCAGGACGTCCGGATTGAGCGGGGCGTCGGGGTCGGTGGCGTTCTCGCCGACCTCGTAGTGGTCGCGGTGCTCCTCCAGCGCGTCCACCAGCGCCAGCGCGAAACCCTCCCGGTCGCCCGCGGCCAGCTGCGACAGCAACACCACCGGCGGGGGCAGGTAGTTGAGGTGGCGCATCCGGAACGCCTCCGCCGCCGCCCCGCGCAGCGCGGGCTCGGCGTCGGCCCCGCGCAGGTGGTCGTGCAGCGCCGTCGCGTAGGCGCGGACCGCCGTGGCGCGGCCGCCGCTGCCGAAGGGGTCCGGGCCGATCCGGACGCACTCGGCCAACAGCGCGTCCTCCCCCGAGAGCACGGCCGCCGCCGTCGCCCGCAGCCACTGCGCCGGGCCCACCGCGTTCGGGCGGCCGCCCGCGGGCAGCGCGCGCGTCACGCCGCCGACACTCACCTCCTGCTCGCTGCCGGGCTCGGCCGCGGCGAGCCGGAAGGCCGCTGTCCCCGCCTCGGCGGCGCGCACCAGCGCCCCGTGCCCGCGCCCGTCGTCCGCGGTGGGCCCGTCCGTCACCCGCCGCTGGAAGAGCCGGTACTGGTCGTCCATCAGGCGCGTCAACCGCTGCGCGACGTCCGCCGCCTTCTCCTCGGGATCCGCGAACTCCGCCGCGCTGCGCCCCAGGTACTGGTCGTACCGCTCGGCCCGCCCGGCCTGCTCCGGATCGGTCGGCTCCTGGTCCCGCGACCGGCGCGGCCCGTCCACCACCAGCGGCCCGGCGGCCAGCGCCGCGAGGGCGTCCGGCCGCTTGTCCGCGCCGAAGGCCCGTACCCGTGGCACCGGCGGGGCGAAACCGCCGAGCGCGGCCGCGGGCAGGTAATCGGAGTCCACGCCGGGCTCCCAGCCCTTCCACCGCTGCGCCAACGAGGCGAGCGCGAGGGCGTCCAGCGGCAGCAGCGAGCGCGGGTGCGGCTTCGCCGTCGCCGCCTGCCGCTCCCGGTACCGCGTCAGCTGCTCGGCCAGCGCCGCGGTGAACGCGTCCCGGTCGTCCGCCGCCAGCGCCCGCAAGGTGGCCAGCGCCGCCCGGTCGTGGGACCGGTCGCTGCCCGGGCCCAGCTCCCGGACCAGTACGTCGATGAACGCGGCGCGCTGCTCGTCGGTGACCGGGCCCCCCGAGCCCCCTGCATCGGCGCTCCCGAGCACCCCGTACACGAAGGCCAACAGGGCGTGGACGAGCGCCACATCGGCCCGCCCCTCCTGTCCGTCGCGCGGCGGCGCCGCACTGAGGAAGAGCGCCCCGTCGCGGTCGGTGTCCCCGGCGACGCACGCGAGGAAGAAGGTGTCCAGCCAGTCGTAGGCGGGGACGTCGCCGGCGAGCTCCTCCCGGTCGTAGACCACACCGGTACCGGTGTACTCGATGAACACGTCCCCCACCCGCTGGGGCCACGCGGTCAGGGCGAACGAGCCCAGCGCGGCCGCGGCGGCCGACTCGAAGGCCAGCTTGCAGTCCTTCCCGGCGAGCGTCGGATGGTCCACGGAGCGCGCACCCACGTAGTCGAGGAAGGACTCGCAGATCATCTCCCAGCCGTACTGCGGGGATTCGTCGTGCTGCATCCGGTGCACGTCACCGGCCATCCGCTCGGCGAAATCCTCGACCGCGGCGGACAACGCCGCTTCCCCGACCGCATGGCGCTCGATACGCACCCGTAACCTCCCACGATTGGCTGCCGGATGGCCTCATCCGATCTCGTCCGCCAGCATAGGCGGGGGGTCCGACAAGGCGGTCGACGCCGCTTCGGCCCTGGTGGAGGTGGTGCGTCCGCCCCGCCCGCACGCCCCGCGCGGGGCCGTTATTCGATACCGGCGGGCAGCCGCCCCGGGGCAGACTGGAGCCTCGCAACCAGGAGGAATCCCATGAGCCAGGCGCCCCTGACTCTCAAAGAACTGATGCCGCCCGACGAGCTCGCGGCGGCCCTCGACGCCGGGCACGTCACGCGCAAGTCGCACCCCGAGCTGCCGCTGTCGATCTACACCTACACCCGGACCTGTCAGTACGAGCGGGTCTGGAACCGGGTCACCACCCGGTGCCGGGGGCTGGTCGCCGACGACGCGACCGGCGAGATCGTCGCACTGCCCCTGCCGAAGTTCTTCAACGTCGGTGAGCACACGGCCGGCCAGCCCTACGCGCCGGCCCTGCCGGACGAGCCCTTCGAGGTGTACGAGAAGGTCGACGGGAGCCTCGCCGTCGTCTTCCACTACGCCGGAGCGTGGCGGGTCGCGTCCAAGGGGTCGTTCATCAGCGAACAGGCCACCTGGGCCCAGCGGTACCTCGACGCCAAGGACACCACCGCGCTCGTCCCGGGCGTGACCTACCTGGCCGAGATCCTCTACCCGCAGAACCGCATCGTCGTCGACTACGGCGACCGCCGGGACCTGGTGCTGCTCGCCGCGATGGATCGCGACGGCGCCGAACGGCCGTTGGCGTCCGCCGCGCACGACTGGGCGGGGATCGGCGGCGTCGTGACCACCTGGCCCGCGGTGCCCCTGGCCGAGCTGATCGCGCGGACCGAGTCCAGCACCCTGCCGGACGGCGCGGCGGCGACCGGCACCGACGCCGAGGGCTTCGTGCTGCGCTACGCCTCCGGTGTCCGGGTGAAGGCCAAGATCGCCGAATACGTACGCCTCCACAAGGTCCTGACCGGCGTCACCGCACGCGACATCTGGCGCGGCCACGGCATCCAGCGGTTCGCCGCCCTGCCCGCCCGGCAGGTCGCCCAGGGCATCGGCTGCTCGCTCGCCGAGGTCCGCGCCCACGGCGGCGCGCCGCTCGACGCGCTCCTCGAACAGGTCCCGGACGAGTTCGACAACTGGGTCCGCGAGATGATCGCGGGGATGGAACGCGCCGCGACCGACCGCGAACGCGCCATCGACGAGGCCTTCCGGGAGATCGCGCACCTCGGCGACGACCGGGGCGCCTTCGCCCGCGCCACGCGGGCGGTGGTCGACCCGGGCATCCGGGCGGCCCTGTTCCTGCGGCTCGACGCACGGCCGACCGACCTCGTCACCTGGCGGGCGGTGCGGCCGCAGGCGTCCGACCCGTTCACGACCGATGAGGAGAACTGACCAGTGCCTGTCGTCCACGTCATGACGGGGCTGCCCGCGTCGGGCAAGACCACCGCCGCGCGCTCGCTCCAGGCGGAGTCCGGGGGCCGGATGCGCCGCGTCAACCTCGATGACCTACGGGCCATGCTCGACGTCCCGGCCGCGGAGGGGGAGCGGTCCTTCGCGCACGAGCAGACCGTCCTCGCGATCCAGGACGCCGCGGTGCGCACCGCCGTCGAGGGCGGGTTCGACGTGGTCGTCGACAACACCCACCTGACGCAGCACGTCCCCAAGCGGCTGAAGGCGGCCGTTGCCGGACGGGCCACCTTCGTCGTCCACGACTTCACGGACGTGCCGGTCGAGGAGTGCGTGCGCCGGGACGCCGCGCGGGAGCGGTCCGTCGGCGAGGAGATCATCCGGATCCTGGCAGAGAAGCACGCGAAGGCCACCAAGGGCGGCTGGCGACTCACCGATGCCTGGCTGAACGACCAGCCGGACGTCGAGCCCTACGTCGCGGACCCGGCCCTGCCGGCCGCCGTGATGTGCGACATCGACGGGACGCTCGCGCTGCGCGGCGACCGCGGCCCGTACGACTTCTCGCGCTGCGGGACCGACCTCCTCAACGCGTCCGTCCGGCACGCCCTCACCGCCTTCCGGCGGGCCGACGGCGACACCATCGTGCTGCTGTCGGGGCGCAGCGAGGAACACCGTCCGCAGACGGAGGAATGGCTCGCGCGGTACGACGTGCCGTACGACGAGTTGTGGATGCGGGCCTCCGGAGACCACCGCCAGGACGACGTGGTGAAGGCCGAACTCTTCGACCAGCACGTGCGCCACCGCTTCGCGGTCCGCGTATCGCTGGACGACCGGGACCGGGTGGTCGCCATCTGGCGCCGGATGGGGCTGCCCACCTGGCAGGTCAACTACGGGGCCTTCTGACCCCGGACCTCCCGCGCGGCCGCAGCGCCGGGCCGCCCCCGCGCTTCCTCCGCGCTCCCGCCGTGACCCCGACGGGCCGCGGCGGGAGCGCGGGCGGGGCCCTCGCGCGACAGCGCGGCCCTCACGCCGGGTCGGATTCCTCGCAGGGCTCCTCCTCCGAGCCGTCCCCGTGCCCCGGCGGGCAGGGCGGACACAGGCGGGCGTACACGGCCATGACCTCCTCCACCACCTGGTTCCGCTTGCGCAGGCACGCCGCCTTGCGCGACTCCTCCTTGCACATCAACTCGGCCCGCGCCCCCTCCAGGACGGCGATGGCCTGCCACCCCTTGAGCACGCACAGCAGCACCTTGCACAGGCACTCCACATAGGCCGAGACGGTGGCGAAGCCGCGCCACGCGTCGTGGATCCGGCGCCGCAGCACCAGCAACCGGGCGTACAGCCGCACGACGTCCTTCCCCACGACCGGGTCGGCGGCGTCGGCGAGCAACTGCGCCGCGTCCGCGCGGATCCTGGCGGCCCGCTCCGGCAGCGCCGTCAGCTCCCCGTCCAAGGAGACGAAGCACGCCGTGTCCCGCAGCACCTCCGCCGTGTAGCGGGCGATCCGGGCCGACAGCGTGGCGACGGTGTCCTCCTCCCCGACCCCGTCGTCGAAGTTGCAGTCGCAGTCGTCCACACAGCAGCCCCAGCCGTCCGAGCACTCGCTGATCTCCTCGAACACCTCGTCCACGGCCTCGCGCAGGCAGTGCCGCTGCTCGGGCGTGATCCGGCAGCGGATCTGTTCGCGGACCCGGTCGAGGACCTCGCCCGCCACCTCCAGATCGCCCTGGGCCGTGTGCCGGGCCTTCGCGTACTCCACGCGCGCGGCGCCCAGCTTCTCCTGGAACTCGCGCAGCTGCGGCAGGTGTTCCTGGGTGACCTCGGCGCGGCGCTGGATCCCCTTGGCACTGCACGCGAGATCGTCGATGGCGCCGAGGTCACAGTCGGTGCCGGCCGGCCGGGGGTGCGAGGTGCTGCTCATGAGGGCTCTCCTTCTCGATGGGGCAGGCGCACCGAGTGTGGGCCGCGGGGTGTCACCGGTCCGTCGCCCGCAGCCCGCAGCCCGCAACGCCGGCGTGACGGGCGGCCCGCAGCATCGGAGCATGGCTGGATACCGGGCACTCGCCGCCGTGGGGCGCAGCGTCGTGACGCTGCTCAACGCGGGCTTCGGCGCGGAGATCCCCGAGGGGCGCCGCCCGGAGGCGGTCCTCGCGGGGCCCGTCGACTTCGACCGGGTGGGCACCACGGACGCCCTCATCCGCCGCCCGGCCGTCACCGTCTACTGCTACCGGGTCAGCGTCGACCACGACACCCGGCCGGCGTGGGCCGCCCTGGCCGCGCGGGACGGGCTGCCCCGACTGCCGCTGCGGATGCACCTGTTGCTCGCGGCCTGGGACGAGGTCGTCGAGTCCGAGCTGGAATGGCTCGGGCTCGCCGTCCGGATCCTGGAGAGCGCGGGACCCCTCACCGGACCGCTCCTGGACCCGACCGGCGGCTGGTTGCCGGGGGACACCGTACAGATCGTGCCCGACGAGCTGGCGATGGATTCGATGAGCGAGGCGTTCCAGGCGATGACCACCGACTACCGACTCTCCCTGCCCTACCTCGCCCGGGTCGTGCGCATCGACGGCCGCCGCTTCCCGGTGCCCGGCGAGGTCACCACCGTGGCCGTCGCCACCTCGGAGCTGCCCCGGTGACCGGCGCCGCGGAAGCGGACCCGCGGGGCGCGGACCCGGACCCGCGCCTCACCGTCGCCCCCGGGACGGCGGTCGTACTGCACCGGCTCGCCCTCGCCGTCCGCCCGCTCGACGCCCACACCCGGGGCCCGGCCGGTCCCGGGCTGCGGGTCGGCTGGGAGTCCGCCCGGATCCCCGGCCGCCGCCCCGGGCCGGACGACCCCGTGCGGGCCCTGGAGCGCCACGAGCCGTCCGGATTCGTGCTCCGCTACGGGACGTCGGGCACCCCCGGCGAAGTCGGCGCCGCCGTGCGCGTACGCGTCGACGACCCCGCCCGCCGCTGGATCCCGCGGCGGTTCGCCGTAGCGCTGTGGACCCGCGCCGAACTGGCCGACGCCGACGCCGCGGCGCCCGACGGCCCCCGGGTCCGCGCCGACGCCCGGCTGCTGCTGCCCTGGTTGCTCCCCGGGCCCGCCTACCCCGTCCCGCAGGGCATGACGGGGCTGCGGCTGCGCGTCACCCGCCCGGGACCGGGACCGGCCGACCCCGTGCGCTGGCCCCGGATCGAGGCGTTCGGCCCGGGCGGCGCCCTCCTCGGCTGGGCGCACGGCGACGAGCACGGACACGCCCTGCTGCTGATCGGCGGCGCCGCGCCCCTGCCCTTCCCGCCACCGCCCCGCCTCGCGATCGCCCTGCGCACCCACGCCCCGGACCCCGTCCCGCCCCCCGACCCGGCCCCGGCGCCCGACCCGCTCGCCGACCTGGTCGCGGAGGCCGTCCGGCGCAGCGCCTCCCCGCCCGGCCCCCAGGACCTCGACAACGACGTGCTGCGCGGCCTCGCCCTGCCGCCCGGCTACCGCACCTGCGCCGCGGACACGGTCCGCACCCTCACCGTCGGCCGGGTGCTCCCCACCGACGACCTGCTCCACACCACCGACTGACCCGTGACCGAGGAGAGCCGTACATGCCCGAGTACCTGACCCCCGGCGTCTACGTCGAGGAGACCAGCTTCCGCTCCCGGTCCATCGAGGGCGTACCGACCAGCACCTTCGCCATGGCGGGGCGCACCGCGTACGGCCCGGTGCCCTACACCCTGCCCGACGGCGGCCCCACGGTCCTGCCCGCGCCGACACTCGTCACCAGCTACACCGAGTACGAACGGGCCTTCGGCGGCCTCACCATCGGCGACGACAGCTGCCCGCTCGCGCTCGCCGCGCGCGCGTTCTTCGCCAACGGCGGACGGCGGCTCTACGTCTCGCGGGTCTTCGTCTTCACCCGGACCGCCACCGCGCCCCCCGTCATCGACGTCCCGCGGAACTTCGCCTCCGTCCAGGTACCCGCTCAGGGGACCCCGCTGGTGCGCTGGCGGGCGCGCTGGCCCGGCTCGGCGGGCGCCCGGATCAGCGTCGCCGTCACCTTCCGCCGGGGCAAGAACATCCTCGTCCCGCGCCCGGGCGCGCTGCCCCGGCTCACCGGAGTGCGGCCCGGAGCCGCGGTGGAGGTCCTTCCGCTCGCCGGGGGCGAGGCCCCGTCCGTCCCCGACACCACGGCGCCGACCCCGGGCAACGTCCGCGTCGTGGCCCGCCGCGCCGACGGAGAGCTGGGGTACGTCGGCCCGCAGGGCGCCTTCGAGCCCGTCGCGGCCGGCACCGCGGCCTTCCACCTCACCCTCGCCGTGACCGTGCGCGCCGGCGGCGAGCGCACCGACGTGTACAACGAACTGGAGCTCGACGACGCCCACCCCCGCTCGGTGGCCAAGGTCCTGCAGGCCGCCGACCCCGCCGACGAGTTCGCCCTGGTCTGGCTGGAGAACGTACCGCCCGCGACCGGCGCGCAGCCGGTGACCGCGGGCGCCCGGTTCGCCGCGCTCCTCACCGCGCCGCAGGGCCTCTACCTCGTCGGCGGCGGTGACGGGGACCCGCTCTCGGCGGCGGACCTCGGCGGCCGGGACGCCAACCCGGACAGCCTGACCGACCCCGCCCGCGGCCTCGGCGCGCTCGCCGAGATCGACGACATCGCCATCGTCGCCGTCCCGGACACCGTCACCCTCGTCGCCGCGGAGCAGAAGGCGGCCGTCGACCTCCTCATCGGGCACTGCGAGCGGCTCCGCTACCGCATCGCGGTGATCGACCCGCCCCCGGACAGCTCGATCTCCGAAGTCCGCCGCTTCCGCGCCCAGTTCGACAGCAAGTACGCGGCCCTCTACTACCCGTGGGTCAAGATCACCGACCCGGCCCGCCGGGTCGACCCCGGCGCACCGGCGGCGCTCCTGGACGTACCGCCCTCGGGCTACGTCGCCGGGATCTACGCCCGCAGCGACATCGAGCGCGGAGTCCACAAGGCCCCGGCCAACGAGGTCCTCCTCGGCATCGACGACTTCACCACCAACGTCACCTACGACCGCCAGGCCGTGCTCAATCCCGAAGGCATCAACTCCCTGCGCTTCTTCGAGGGACGCGCCCGCCGCGTCTGGGGCGCCCGGACCATGAGCTCCGACCCCGAGTGGAAGTACGTGAACGTGCGCAGGCTCTTCATCTACCTGGAGCACTCGATCGACAAGTCGACCCAGTGGGCGGTGTTCGAGCCCAACAACGAACGACTCTGGGCCTCCGTCCGGCAGTCGGTCGAGGACTTCCTCATCGCCACCTGGCAGACCGGAGCCCTGCTGGGAACCAAGCCCGAGGACGCGTTCTTCGTCCGCTGCGACCGCACCACGATGACGCAGAACGACCTCGACAACGGACGGCTGGTCTGCCTGGTCGGCGTGGCCCCCACCTACCCCGCCGAGTTCGTCGTGTTCCGCGTCGGACAGTTCACGGCCGACGCCCAGCGCACCTGACGCGCCCCGCCACCAGCAGCCGGAAGACCGGGAGACAGACCCATGGCCACGCGCACCAACCCCTACGGAGCCTTCAACTTCCTCGTCCAGCTCGGCAACACGAGCGCCGGCCTGGAGGGGGACATCAGCGGCGGCTTCTCCGACTTCAGCGGAGCGGGCAACGAGGTGAAGTTCTCCGAGTACCGCAACGGGAACGACCAGTTCAACCACGTCCGGAAGATCGCCAACACCAACACCACGGACGACGTCACCCTCAAGCGGGGCATCATCGGCGACCTGCGCCTCTTCAAGTGGATCGCCGACACCCGCAGCGGCATCTACCTCCCCCTCACCGTCACGGTGACGCTCCACGACGAAGGGCACGCCCCGGTCTGTTCCTGGCGGCTGAACCAGGCCCAGCCCAAGAAGTGGGTCGGCCCCACCCTCCAGGGCAAGGGCGGGGGCGAGGTCGCCATGGAGGAGCTGCACCTCGTCGCCGAATCCATCGACTTCCTGTCGCTCTCCTCGTGACCCCCCTCGGACCGCGGCTCGGCGCACCCGGCGTCCACCGGCAGGCCCGCCGCCCGCCGCCCTCCTTCGGCCCGGTGCGCCTGGACGTCGCCGGCTTCGTCGGCGTGGCCCCGCGCGGCCCCGTCGACACCCCGGTCGCCGTCGACCGCTGGACGGACTACCTGGACCGCTTCGGCGGCTTCGAGGGCCCGGGCCTGCTGCCCTACGCGGTACGGGCGTTCTTCGCGCAGGGCGGGGTCCGCGCCCACGTGCTGCGCGTGGCCCCCCTCCCGCGGGCCCCGCACCCCGCCGCCCAGCGGGCCCACGCGCTGCACCGGACCCGGCTCGGCGGCGGCGCGGGTACGGGCGCGGGGAGCGGACCCGAGGTGGACCTGCGGGCCCGCGACGAAGGCGGTTGGGGCGGGCGGCTCGCCGTCCGGTGGGAGTTCATCGGATCCGAGCAGTTCGCCGCCGAGGTGAGCGGGCCCGAGCTGGCCCTGCCCGAGGCCCGGATCCCGCCCGTCGGAAGCGTCCTGCGGCTGCGGGGCGCGGGGCTGCCCACTACCGGGGACTTCTTCCGGATCACCGGCTTCGTCGACGCGCCGTCCGCCACCGACCCCGGTCCCGGACCGGCGCCCGGGGGGCCGCGGCGCCGGATCGCCGTCCTGGACCGGCCGCCCGTCACCGGCCCCGGCGGCCGGACCGTCACCCTGGCCGTGGAGGTCGAGGCCGTCACCGTCACCATCACCGTCACCGACCCCGATCCGGCACGCCCCCGCCAGGAGCGGTTCGCGGGGCTCGGCCTCGGCGGCGACCACCCCCGCCCCGCCGCCGCCGTACTGGCCGCCGAATCCCTCCTCGTCACCCCCGACGGGACCTGGCCCGACCCCTTGTTGCCCCCTGACGGCAGGCTCGGCTCCGCCCTGTCCCGGCCCGTCCGCCCCGGCCTCGACCGCTACTCCGGGATCGGCCCCGACAGCTTCCAGGGCCCCGTCCCCGTCGACCTGCTGCCCGTCGGCGGCGGCGAGGCCGTCGAGGAAACCGGTGCGCCGCCGGGGAGCGGCCCGGCACCGGCCGTCGGCATGGACCGGATGGCGCTGGTCACCGAGGTGGCCCTGCTCGCCGTACCCGACCTGCTGTGGGAGTACGCCGAGGCGCCCGTGAGCACCGAACTTCCCACCCGGACCCCGCCCGGCGCGGTCTTCGCCCCCTGCCCGCCACCGTCGCCGCCGCTGACCTCGCGTTCCGCCGCCGTACGGGAGTTCCTGCTGGACGGCGTCACGCAGTTGCCCGAGATCCTGCGCCGCCAGCAGCGGCTCGTGGCCCTCGCCGAGCGGCAGCGGCGCTTCGTCGCCCTGCTCGACGTACCTCCCCGGCTCCCGGTGCGCGCCGTCGCCCGCTGGCGCGCCGCCTTCGACAGCTCCTACGCCGCCGCCCACCACCCGTGGCTCGGCGTGATGCCCGCGGAGGACCCCCGGGGCAGCGCCGTCCTCGTTCCGCCCAGCGGCTTCGCCGCGGGCATCATCGCCGAGCGCGAACGGCGCCTGGGCCTGCCCTGGGGGCCCGCCAACGAACTCGCCGCCGAAGCCGTGACCGCCGCCCAGCGGCTCGCCGAGGCCGACCACGATGCCCTGCACCTGCTCGGCATCGACGTCTTCCGGGCCGAGCGCGACGGCTTCCGGCTCGCCTCCGCCCGTACGCTCTCCGGCGACCCCGACTACCGCCAACTGAGCGTGCGCCGCCTGATGACCATGCTGCGCCTCGCCCTCGACCGGCAGGCCCAGGTCCTGGCATTCGAACCCCACTCGCCCGCACTCCGCGCCGAACTACGGGGAACCGTGGTGCAGTTGCTGCGCGGACTGCACCGCTCCGGGGCGTTCGCGGGCGACCGCGAGGAGGAGTCCTTCTTCGTGCACTGCGACGAACGCCTCAACCCCGCCTGGTCCCAGGGCCTCGGGCGACTGGTCGCCGAGATCGGGGTCGCACCCGCGCAGCCCCTGGAGTACCTCGTCCTGCGGATCGCCCAGGACGGCGACGGCGCCGTGGCGGTGGGGTGAGCCGTGGCCGAAGCCGTACAGACCTTCCGCTTCCGCGTCCGGCTCACCCGCAGCGCCGCCCCGGGCCGCACGGACCAGCCGCCCCCCGTCCTCGCGCACGTGACCCACGCCGCCCCCGCGGCGGCCGTCGGCGCGACCGGAGCGGACCGCGGCCCCGCCGCCCCCGCGCCCGAACGGCTCGGCGACGGCGGGTTCCAGGAGTGCACCGGGCTCGGCCTGGAGGTCGACGTCCGCGAGTACGCCCAGGGCGGGGCGAACGACGCATCGGTGCGCCGGCTCGGCCGGGTCCGGCTCCAACCGCTCGTCCTCAGGCGCGGCATGTTCCTGGCGACACCGGACGGCAGCGCCGACACCAGCCTGTGGGACTGGCTCCAGGACGCGGTCGGCGGCGCCGCGCCCCCCGTCCGCTACGACGGGGACATCGAGGTGCTCGACCCCACCGGGCAGCGGGTGGTGGCCCGTTGGACCTTCGCCCGCGGACTGCCACTGAAGATCATCGGCCCATCGCTGCACGCGAAGACGGGGGAGATCGCCATGGAGGAACTGCACATCGCCCACGAGGGCCTGCGGTTGGAGCGCACCACGTGAGCGCCCCCCTCGCCCAGGCCACCTTGCAACGCCTGGCGCGCAGCGGCGCCGGAGCCAAGGACCAACCACCGCTGGTCGTGGACGACGGCCCCGCCGTGCCCGTCCAGTTCAACCCCACCTCCCTGCGGATCAGCCGCAACAACACCGTCGACCGCGGCGGCGCCACCACCCGTTCCCAGAAGCGCCAACACCCCGCGACGGAGGGCTCCACCCTCACCTTCGACCTGGAGTTCGACACCACCGAACAACGCTCCGGCGGCCAGTACGTGGACGTGCGCCGCTGGACCGCCCTGGTCCGCCAGTACGCCGAACCGCCGCCGGACCAGCCCGCCGACCCGCCGCCCGTCGTCCGCTTCGTCTGGGGCACCCTCCGCTACAACGGCATCGTCACCCAGGTCACCGAAGAGCTCGACCACTTCGCCCCCGACGGCACCCCGCTGCGGGCCAAGGTCGGCGTCACCCTCGTCGAGCAGAACTTCGCCTACGAGGCCCACGCCGAGGGGCCGGGTACCCGCGACGCCCGAGCCGCCACCGCACCGGGCGCCCCCCGCACCGGCGCCGCGCCCGGCACCTCGGGCACCGGCCGCCCGAACCGGGTCGTGCGGGCGCGGGAGGGGGAATCCGCCCAGCAGGTGCTCTCCCGCCTCGGCCTGGACCCGGCCGGGTGGCGCGGTGCGATGAACGGGCTGGACAGTCCGCTGACCCTGGCGGCCGGGGCCGCTGTACAGCTCGGCGCCGAGGTCACCGTCCCCTTCGCCGGGGCCGGGCCCTTCGCGGCGACCTCCGCCGGCGGCGTGGCGGCCACCTCCGTGGCGGGACTCGCCGGCGCCCTCGGCATCGGCGGCGGCGCCGACCTCGGCATCGGCGGCGGCATCGCGCCGGGGGACGGCGCCTCCGGCGGTCCCGCGGCGGGCGGCGCACCGGGCGTCGCCGGTCCCGGGAGCGCGGGCTACGGCGGAGCGGCGGACCCGGTCGCGGCGGGCTTCGCGCTGTCGGCCGGCGGCGGCATCGCCGCGGCGGCGGCCGCGGTCACGGGCGCCGCGGTGGACCGCGCCACCGCCCGGGCCAGGCAGTCGTTCGAGGTGCCGCCGGCCGCGGGTCGGCCCACCGCGCCACCCGCCACCGCGCCGCCCACCGCCCCGCCGCCGGCCCCCGGCCCGGCCGCGCCCGACCGGCGCTCGCTCGGCTACGGCCGGGGCGTACCGCTGCGCGCGCGTGCCGATCCCGGCACCCTCGCCGAGGTCGAGGCGGGCGGCGGCCGCAGCCTCGCCGACCGGGCCCGCCGCCAGGAGGTCCCGGCGCCCGACCCCGGCGCCGCGCCGTGGGAGCGGCTCCCGCCCGATCCGCCCGGCCGCGCCGCCGCCGACTGTGAGCAACGCCGCCGTGACGCGGGCCCCCGCACCCTGAGATGGACACCGCGAGGAGGCCCGCCATGAGCGTGTACATCGGAGAACTGCACACCGACGTCGTGCCCGCCGCCGGACAGGGACCGGCGGCCCCGGCCGGTGGCGCCGCGGATCCGCACGCCGCCGCCGACCGTCACCGCGAGGCCTGCGAGCGCGCCGCCTGGCTCGCGGCCCGCACCGGGGCGGAGGCCTTCGATGACTGAGCCGGTGGTCGCGGCCGTATCACCCGTCTTCGAGGTCGGCGGTGCGCTGGTCAGAGACCTCGCGCGGGACTGCGTCCACCTCGACGTCGCGGAGGGGACCGAGGGCCTGCGCACCCTGCGGGCGCACTTCCTCGCCGTCGGCGCCGGAGCCAAGGGACCGCAGGACCGCCTGCTGCACCTCGACGGGAGCACCATCGGCCTCGGCAGCGCCCTCAAGGTCGCCCTCGGACCCGCGGACCGGTTGCGCCACGTCTTCGACGGGGTGGTCTCCGCCATCGAGTTGGTCCTCGGCGACGGCGAACCACCCCAGGTCCTCGTGCACGCCGAAGACGCCCTGATGCGCCTGCGCATGACCCGCCGGGTGCGCACCTACCGGGAGACGACCGACGCCGCCCTCGCCGAGGCCGTCGCCGCCGAGCACGGCCTCGGCGTCGAAGCCGACGCTCCCGGCCCCCGCTACGACCTGGTCCACCAACTCAACCAGAGCGACCTCGCCTTCCTGCGCGAGCGGGCCCGGCTGATCCAGGCCGAGCTGTGGGCGAGCGGACGCACCCTCCACTTCCGCCCCCGCGGCAGCCGCGGCAGCGCCCCCCAGACCCTGGTCTACGGCAGCGAACTGCTCTCCGTCCGACTCGTGGCCGACCTCGCCCACCAGCGCAGCGAGACCGTCGTCACCGGCTACGACGCCGAGCGCGGCGAAGGCATCGACGAGCGTGCCGGCCCCGAGGCCGTGGAGGCCGAGACGACGGGCGGCCGCACCGGCGCCCGGCTGCTGACCCAGGCCCTCGGCCCCGCCACCAGCCTGCGGATCCGCGAGAGCGCCCTGACCGCCGAGGAGGCCCGGGCCTGGGCCCGCGCCGAAATGCTGCGCCGCGGACGCCGGTTCGTCAGCGTCGCGGGCACCACCCACGGCAGCCCCGACCTGGTCGTCGGTGGCCGGCTCACCCTCCGCTCCGTCGGCGCGCCCTTCGAGGGGGAGGGATACCACGTCACCCGGATCCGGCACACCTTCGACCCGGAGCACGGCTTCCGCACCCGCTTCGACGCCGAACGCCCTTCAATGAACGAGGTGGTGTGAATGACCCTGCCCGCCCCCGCGGACGGCTCCGTCCCCGGATACTTCGGCGTCTACCCCGCCTTCGTCACCGACATCGTCGACGAGAAGCGGCTCGGCCGCGTCGAGGTGCGCTTCCCCTGGATGGGCAAGGAGGGCGAGCGCGACGTCCGCGCCTGGGCCACCCTGTGCTCGCCGTACGCCGACGACGAACAGGGACTGCTGGTGCTGCCCGAGGTCGACAGCCAGGTCGTCGTCGCCTTCGAAGCGGGGAACCCGCGCCGCCCGTACGTCCTCGGCGCCGCCTGGCACGGCAGCGCGGCCCTGCCCCACACACCACAGCCGTCCAACGACCTGCGCCAGCTGCGCTCCCGGCAGGACAGCAGGCTCCAGTTCGACGACACCCCCGGCGCGGCCAAGGTCCGCATCACCATGGCCTCCGGCCACCAGGTGACCCTCGACGACGCCACGCAGCAGATCACCATCCGGCACAGCGGCGGCTGCGTGGTCCGGCTGACCGGCGGCGCCGTCGAGATCCACGCCGTGTCCTCCCTCGACGTCACCGCGCCCGTGGTCAACGTCACCGCCGGATACTCCGCCTTCAGCGGCATCGTCCGGGTCGGCACCCTCATGGTCGACCAGGGGATCGTGTCCCCCGCCTACACGCCCGGCGCCGGGAACATCTGGTGAGCGCCGCCGAGCACGGCTTCCGCGTGCTCGCCCCCTGGTACACCTGCGAGCGCGGCGGGTTCGACCGCTTCGACCCGAGGGCGCTGGCCCCGACCCTCCAGAAGTACGACCGCGCCGACTTCGTCACCCGGCTCCTCGCGGACCCGCGCGCCTCCCTGCGCTTCGACCGGGCCGAGGACGTCTGGTCCTACCCGGTGCCCGTCGCGCTCGGCGACCGGGAGCCGGGCCGGGCCCGCTTCGCCACCCACCGCCTGGTCCGCACGGGGCTGCGCAAGCTCTACCAGCCCAGCCACGACCGGTTCTACGCGGTCGTCGTCGAGCTGTTCTGCGACCGGCCCGGGCTGCCCCGCCCGCAGTCCGCGGAGGGGCTGGAGGTGGGGTTCGTGATGCGCCGCCGCCGGATGGACCTGACCGCGCCGCCGCAGGTCCTGCGCAGGCTCGCGGGCCGGCTCACGGCGGAGCTGCTCGGCGCGGAGCGGGCCCCGGCGGGCCTCGTGACCTCGGAGGCCGGTGACGTCCTGCGCGCGGACCTGGCGCGGACCCGCTTCGCCGAGGAGCAGCGCGCACTGCTGGACCAAGTGGGCCTGGAGGAGCACACCGAGGCGTGGATGACCGGACCCGCCGGCGGGCAGTGGCGTCCCCTCGGCGGGAGCGCACCGCCCGGCCGCCCGGCCGACGAGGAAGAGGAGTTCCCGATGTGGCGGCTGCCGCCGCGCTCCGGTGACTGCCCGGACCGGCCGGCGCCGCCCGCCCGCTCCCTCTGGTTCGGCCTGGTACCGGTCTCCTCCGGCGACCACGACGACCTCGGGGCCCCCAAGCTCGATCCGCAGTCCCTCTACGAACTGACCTGCTTCGTACGCCGTACCGCGCGCCCCGGGCACGAGCACTGCCCGGTGGAGACCTCGTGGAGCGCGCCGACGGAGAGCTTCCGGCTGGCCGCCTTCTACGATCCGGAAGGCACCAAGAACCGCACGACCTCGCTCACCCTGCCGGACCTGAGGGCGGTCGCCGCCCGCGCGGGCGGCCCGCCCGGGCTCGGGGGAGTGGCCGTCACCAGCCCGCCGGGCTCGCAGTTCTCCTTCGATCCCGGCGGCGGCACCCCGAGCGGCGGCTCCGTGGGCGGCACGACGGCCCGCACCTGCACCTTCGCCCTCGAAATCCTCATGATCGTGGCGTTCTTCGTCTTCAGCATGTTCCTGCCGATCGTGGTGTTCCTCTTCCAGCTCTGGTGGCTGCTGGCGCTGCGCTTCTGCCTGCCCCCGTCCGTGGAGGCGCTCGCCGCGCTCAAGGCCTACTTCGCGGCCGGCGGAAAGCTGTCCACGATGGGCGACGACGAACGGGCCGACCTGGACGCCCTGATGGGCAGCCCCGGCGCCGCCGCCCGGCTCCAGGACCCCGGCAGCGGATTCGCCGACGAGGACGGGGACGACCTCCTCGACGCCCTGACCCCGCCACCGCCCGGGCCCGTGCCCCGACCCGAGCCGGAGACCTCACCCCCCGACCCGCTGTGCGGGGCCGGAGGATGAGCGCCCGCGCGGAACCCGTGCCGGTGCGCGCGCCGGAGGCGGTGCCGGCGCCGGCGAAGGTCCTCGATCCGGTGCCGGCTCCCGTCCCGGCAGGAGCCGCACCGGGTGGGGCCCTCGTCGAGGAACTCGCCCTCCAAGGAGGCGCGGAGCTCACCGCCACCCCCGCGATCGCCGCCCACCTGGACGCCCTGGGGGCCGCGGGGGGTCCGGTCCCGGTCCGGCTCGGACAGCTGGCCGCGGGCACCCTGAACCTGCGGCGGACGGAGGGCGGCGCCCTGGTCACCGGACCGGGCGACGCCTTCCAGCCGGTCCCGCTCCTGCACCCCCTGCTGCACCCGCTGCGCGCCCGGGGGATCGAGCCGGTCCTCGCCCTCCGCGTCCACGACGGGGTGCTGGAGGGCCACGCCTCCGCGGTGGTCAAGGGCCGACTGCTCGGCGGCGGCCGGGCCCTGCTCGACCTCATGGAGCAGCACCCCGACGCGCTGGGTTGGGCGGGCCTGGGCGGCCTGCGGCTGCCCGGCGTGGAGAACGAACTGCGCGGCACGACCCTGGTGGTGAACGTCAGCGGGATGTCCTTCACCCTCGGCGGCTTCCTGAGCGCCACCGGCGGCTTCGGCCTCGCCAATGAGGTGGTCACCTTCGACGCGGTCGCGCGCGGAGCGGTGGCCGGCCTGGGCGCGGTGGCGGTCCCGGTCCGGCGCGGCCCCGACGGCGCCCTGACCGGGAGCGCGAGCGTCGACGTACTGCTGCGCGGATTCACCGGACAGCTGACGGCGGCCTTGGGGGCGGGCGCCGTCGACGTGCGCGGGACGGTGCGGTACACGAACGAGAAGTTCGACGGCGAGCTCACGCTGGTCGCCACCGACGCGAAGACGGCCAAGGAGCTGACGGACAGCAAGCTGCCGGACCGGGCGAAGGCGGCGGCCGCACCCCTGGCCGCCGGCGCCGGCACCGCGGAACCGGCGGCGCCGTCCTCGGCTCCGGCCCCAGTAGCGGCAGCGGTGCCGGTCGCCGCACCGGGGCCCCGGATGGTCGCGGGCTGGGGCACGCTCCAGGTCAGGCTCGCCGACTGGCTCAGCGGCGAGGCGCTCGTGATCGTCGACCACCTCGGCGACGTCACCGTGGTCGGCAAGATCACCCCGAGGATGGACAAGCCGCTCTTCGCGGAGCGCCGCTACCAGAAGCAGCTCGCCCGGTTCGAGGTCCGCGCGGCCTACGGCGTCCCGCTCGTCGGCAATGTCTTCCTCTTCGCGAACATCGGGCTCGACGCCCTCGCCGTGCTGGGCCCGGCCACCCTCGACCACATCGAGCTGACCGGAACCTGGTCGACCAAGCCGGAGGTGCTGCGCGACTTCGGGCTGACCGCGACCCTCAACGTCTCCGCCTCCGCCGGGCTCCGGCTCACCGCCGAGGGCGGCGCCGGCGCCACGCTCGTCGGCCACGACATCAAGGCGGGCCTCGCGCTCAGCGCGCTCGCGGGCATCCGCGGCTACGTCGAGGCCACCCCCCGGATCGGCTACCGCGAGGTCGCGGACCCCAAGGCGGGCAAGCACGGCGAGTTCTTCCTCGCCGGGCACATGGAGATCGCCGCCCAGCCGTTCCTGGGCCTCGGCGGCGCACTCTTCGTGGAGCTGGACAGCCCCTGGTGGTCCCCGGTCCCGGATCACCGGTGGGACTGGCCGCTCTTCCAGCGGGAGTACCCGCTGCCGGGCGAGTTCGGGATCGGGGCCGATGTGGAGCACGTCGTGGGCTCGGGCACGGTGCCCGAAGTGACCTTCGGGGAGGTCGACTTCGCCCCGGAGAAGTTCCTGTCGGACCTGGTCGGCGACCGCCTGCCCGCGAAGGCGGCGAAGGACGAGCCGAAGCGCGGCAGCTGGTCGGAGCCGGGAACCGCGGCGCCGCCGGCTGCCGGGGCGGGCAAGGCGGCGGGGGCCGCCCGTCCGGCCGCCCCGCCGCCCACCACCAAGGGGGCCGCGGCCACCCCACCCCCGGCCGGGGCGAAACCGGGCCCCGCGACACGGGCCGGGACGAAGGCGAGCGGCGCGAAGGCGGCCGGGACGAAACCGGCCGGCGCGAAGGCGGAGCCGGACGAGCCCGTCGTGCCCGCGCCCGCCGTCCAACAGCGCTGGCTCACCGGCCTGAAGGCGCTCGGCGAGGTCGCCGCGACGTCCCACCGCGACCCGTATGACGCGGTCGAACTCCGGGACGCCCTCGCGGGCATCAAGAAGGCGCACGGCTTCACCGCACTGGAGGCCGAACTCCACGGCAACGCCTGGCAGATCACGGCCTCGATGAACCCCACGACGCACAACCTCCCGCTCGTGGAGGCCGACACCACGGCGAAGCCGGCCGCGGAGGTGCCCGTCCCGGACGACGAGGAGGCACGCGTCCACCTGGCAGCCCTCAACCGGCGGATGGAGGCCGTCGGAGCCGGGAAGGTCGGACAGGGCAGCACCCCGGTGGAACGGGCGATCCTGCGGGACGCGTATCCCGACGTGGCCCCCGCCCTGGTCACCCGGGGGATGGTCATGGTCCACATCAGGGAGCTGGACGCCCGCAAGGCCAATGGCGTCAAGCTGGACCTGATCGAGGCCGAACGCGCGAGGAAGCGGGAGCAGGCCGGCCGGTCGATCTACGACACGCTGGAGGGCACCAAGGTACCCGCGGCGCACCGCGCCGTGACCTACCAGCGGGCCGGTGGCAAGGACGAGTACGGCGAGAACCCGGTCCCGCGCGCGTCCTGGAGCGTGGACCACGTGGTGGCGAAGAAGGAGTTCGCCGAGATCCCCGACGTCGCACGGCTGCACCCCGAGGAGCGGGCGGAGCTGGTGCACCAGACGGGCAACCTGCGCATGCAGGAGAAGGGCCCCAACTCCTCCCGCCAGGAAGTGCCCTGGCCCCAGTGGGCCGGAGCCCGCAAGTGGTACCCGCAGAAGCGCATCAACGAGGCCATCACGTGGTACCACGAGGCCAAGGCGCTGCTGCTGGGGCAGATCGCGAAGATCCTCGCCAAACGCCGGGGATGAGGCCCCTCCCTGACCGGACCCCTCGCCATGGCCCGCCGGAAACGTTGTGGTGACGGTCCGTGCGGAGCATGGAGGGCATGGCAGCAATCGACGCCCTCACCTCCGCCCCCGGCGGCTACGGACCGGGAGCACCATCCGCAGGCGAGACCGGGACCGGGACCGGGATCCGCTTCCCGCTGCGCCCCTCGGCAGCGGGCACAGCGGGAAGCGGACCGGCGGCCGGGGACCGCCCCGGAGCCCCCGCCTGGCTGAGCGGGCCCGCCGTGGTCCGGCAGTCGATCGAGACGATCCTCGACACCGAGCCCGGCGAGCGCGTCATGCGGCCCACCTTCGGCTGCGGACTGCGCCGCCACCTGATGGCACCGAACACCCCGGCCACCCGCGGCGCCATCAGCGCGGAGATCAGCGAGGCGCTCACCCGTTGGGAGCCGCGGATCAGGGTCACCGAGGTCGCCGTGACCCCGGGGGAGGAGCCGACCATGGTGTGGATCGACATCGCCTACGTCCACCTCCTGGACCTGCGCCCCGACAATCTCGTCTACCCCTTCTACCTGCGATAGC
Organism: Streptomyces sp. NPDC028419; assembly: GCF_055565515.1. NCBI lineage: Bacteria > Bacillati > Actinomycetota > Actinomycetes > Kitasatosporales > Streptomycetaceae > Streptomyces > Streptomyces sp. NPDC028419. Next base: position 224,049 of record NZ_JBVHUE010000002.1, read on the forward strand.
GGAGGGACGGGAGCGCGCATGCCACTGATCGGCCCCATCCTCGACGACCGCACCTTCGAGCAGCTCAGGGACGAGCTGGTCAAGCGGATCCCCGTCTACGCCCCCGAGTGGACCGACCACAACGCGGGCGATCCCGGCATCGCCCTGCTCGAACTCTTCGCCCACCTCGGCGAGTCCCTGCTCTTCCGCTTCAACCAGATCCCCGACACCACCAAGGTCGCGTTCCTGCGGCTGCTGGGCGTCCGCCCCCGGCCCGCCCTGATCGCCCGCACCCTCTTGGTCCTCGACACCGAACGGCCCGCGGGCGTCCAGGTCCTGCGCGGCACCGAAGCCCGCGCGGGCGCCGTCCCCTTCGAGACCGACGGCGAGGTGGTGGCCTGGCCGCTGGAGGTCCTGGCGGTGGGGAAGACCGCGGCCCCGGCCCCGTCCGCCGACGACCCCGCGCGCGCGGCCACCGAGAAGCGGCGCCGGCAGAACGCGGTGGAGGCGCTCCCGCCGGCCGAGCGTGAGCGGGCCTGCGCCGGCGCACCCGTGTCCTTCTACGTCACCACCGCCGTGCCCACCGATCCCCTGGGCGGGGCCGCCGCACCGCTCGACGTCGCCGCCACCCTCGACCAGTGCCTGTGGATCGCGCTGCTGGCCAAGGACTCCGCCGACCCGCGCGCGTTGCGCGGCCGGAGCATCTTCCTGGGCGTCCTCCCCGACGAGGAACTGCCGCGCCCCTACGACCTGGTGCCCCGCACCCCCGGGGACCCGACCCGGCTGCGCGCCTCGGAGCTCCTCTCGGCGCCGCCCGGCTTCCTCTGGGAGCTGTGGAACGGCCCCGCCGGCCCGTCCGCCTTCACCCCGCTCGACGTCCTCGCGGACACCACCCGCGGACTGACCGCTCGCGGCGTGGTCTCCCTCGCCCTGCCGTCCGCGTTCCCCACCCACGCCCGGGGCGCCGTGGGCGGCGCGGGCGCGGACAGCCCGCCCCCGCTCGACGACGAGAAGGCCGCCGCGCGGGTCCTGTGCTGGCTCCGGGTACGCCGTCCGGCCGGGGAGAACGACGCCATCCACCGCATCCGCTGGGTCGGGATCAATGCGGTGGGCGCCCTGCAGGCCCGTACCGCCACGCCCGAACTCCTCGGCACCGGCACGGCCGACGCGGGCCAGGCCTTCCGCCTCACCCAGCGCCCCGTGGTCGCGGGCAGCGTCCGCCTGGAGGTGGAGGAGGCCGACGGCTGGCTGCCCTGGACCGAAGTCGAATCCTTCGCCACCAGCGGCCCCCTCGACCGGCACTACACCCTGGACGCCGAAGCGGGCGTGGTCCGCTTCGGTACGCGCGGCCGACTGCCCCGGATCGGCGAGCGGATCCGGGTGCTCTCCTACCGGTACGGCGGCGGCTCCGCGGGCAACGTGGCGCCCGGGGCGATGGACTCCTTCACCGGAGTCGCCGGGGTGAAGGTCACCAACCCGCTCCCCGCGACCGGGGGAGCCGATCCCGCGTCCCTCGCCGACGCCCTGGACGCCCTGCCCGCCGAGGTGCACCGCCGCGACCGGGCCGTCACCGCCGAGGACTTCCGGGCGCTGGCCCTCGAAGTGCCCGGGATCCGGCGCGCCGAAGCCCTCCCGCTGCTGCACCCCGACACGCCGACCCAGCCCGCGGCGGGCGTCATCAGCGTGCTCGTCTTCCCGACGGAGGACCTGCGCGACCCGGGCGCGCCCCTGCCCGACCTCGCACTGCTGCGCCAGGTCGCGGCGTACCTCGATCCGCGCCGGCTGGTCACCACCGAGCTGTACGTCATCCCTCCCACCTACGTGGACATCGCGCTCTCCGTCGGCATCCGGACCCGGGAGGGCTACCAGAGCGACGCGGTGCGCCGCTGGGTGGAGCTGATCCTGCGCCAGTACCTCGCCCCGCTCCCGCCGTACGGGCCGGAGGGCGGCGGCTGGCCGCTGGGCCGGGCGGTGCGGCGCGCGGAACTGGAGGCCGTGGCCGTCCAGGTGGAGGGCCTGGAATACATCGAGGACGAACTGCTGCTGGCCCGCCGCGCCACACCGTCCGCGACGGGTGCGGGTGCGGGTGCGGGTGCGGCGACAGGGACAGGAACGGGGACGCAATCACCGGCAGGGGCGGCCGGCCCGGTGTGGACACCGATGCCGCTCGTCCCCCTACGGCCGTGGGAGGTCCCCCGGCTCTCCGAGATCACCGTGGTCACCGGCACCCCGCTGCCCGTCGGCGCCGGCTACGGCACGCCTCCGCCGTCCCCGGGCGACCCCGTCGTCGTCCCCCTGCCCCCGGAGGTGTGCTGATGTACGCGGACCGGACGCTCGGCCTGCTCGCCGACGCGGATCAATGGGCGCGCTGCGCCCACGAATCGACGGCGCTCCTCGACGAGGGCGGGGTCTGCCTGGCCTGGGAGCCCGAGCCGGAGCGAGGTCCCCCAGCGGCCGGGCACGGGCCCGCCGGGCTGGCCTTCGACCGGTGGGGCCGCGCCTACCGGTCGCACCCGAGGACCGGCCGGGTCGACGTCCTGCCCGCCGCGCGCACCGGGTCCACCGCCGGCGCTCCGCACCAGCCGCCCGGCACCCTGTGCGTCCCGCGCGGACTCGCCGTCGACACGGCGCAACGCCTCTACATCGCCGAATCCGGCGCGGGCGCCGTCCAGGTGGTCGACCTCTGGGCCGAACGGCCGCTGCGCCGCGTCCCGGTCCGCGACGCCGCCCGGCCGCACCGGCGGCCGCTCGACCTGACCGCCCACTGCGGCGCCGTCGTCGCCCTGCTCACCCGGCCGGCCGGCCTCGTCGTCCTGCGCGGGCGCCGTGACCCGCGGCCCGGGCCCGTGCTGCGCCCCCCGACAGGAGCCGCGGGCCTGCGGCCCACCCGGATCGCCGACCACGCCGGACAGGTGCACGTCCTGTGGACCGGACCGGGCGGCGGCCGAGCCGTGGTCGCCCGGGCGGACGGCTCCCGACCGCTCGTCGTGCCCGATGCCGGCGACCTCGACTTCACCGCCGAGGGCACCCTGGTGGTGGCCCGCGGCCCGGGCCGGCCGCTGCGCCTCTTCCGCCCCGACGGAGCCTCCTGGGCCGAGATCGAACCGCTGCGCGCCCCCGGTTACGACGGCGGAGCCGTGACCGTCGCCCCCGACGGCCGGATCGCCTTCACCACCGCCGACGGCACGGCCCGTACGGCGGGACCCGCCGCCCGCTACACCCCCACGGGCCGGGTGCTCTGCTACCGGCTGGACGCCGCCGAGTACCGCACCCGCTGGGGGCGGGTGTTCCTCGACGCGTGCGTCCCGCCCGGCACCGACGTCCGGATCAGCTGCCTCACCAGCGACGAGGACACCGTCCCCGACCCGCTGCCCCGGACACCTCCGGTCCGGGGCGGGCGGATCGTGCGCCACCCCGAGCTCACGCCGCCGCTGCCCTCCGCCGACCAGGTCGCCACCCACCTCCCCGACCCCGCGCCGCTCTTCCGCCGCCCGACGGGGCGCGAATGGCCCTGGGCGCAGATCGCCCCCGACGACGGGTACGACACGTACGAGGCCCCCGTGACGGCTCCGCCCGGCCGGTACCTGTGGATCGTGCTCCAGCTGACCGGAACCCGCCGGCTCACCCCGCGCGTGCGGGGGCTACGGGTGGAGCGGCCCGGCCATCGACTGCCCGGCCGGCTGCCACGGGCCTGGAGCCGGGACGAGGGCGACGCGGACTTCCTCCAGCGGTTCCTCGCCCCCGCCGAAGGGCTGCTGCACGAGCTGGACGGCCGGGCCGCCGAACGCACCCTGCTGCTCGACCCGGACACCACCCCGCGCGAAGCCCTCGGCTGGTTGGCCGGGCTGTTGGGCCTCGCCCTCGACCGGCGCTGGCCCGTCCCCGCCCGGCGCGCGCTGGTCGCCCAGGCCTACGACCTCTTCCGCATCCGGGGCACCGTGGCCTGCCTCGAACGGATCCTGCGCCTCTTCCTCCCGCTGCCCATCAGCGTCGTGGAGAGCTGGCGGCTGCGCGGACTCGGCGGGGCCGTACTCGGCGCCGGACCCGGCGGGCCGCCCGCCCCCGCCGTCGGCGGCGCCGCGAGCACCTCGGGAGCGCTGGGCCGCTTCACCATCGGCGGCACCCGACCCGGCGAGGACGGATACACGGCCACCGCACACCGCTTCAGCGTGCTGATCCCCGCCGACCTCGGCGCGGAACAGCTGGAGGTGGTCCGGGCCGTCGTCGAGGCCCACAAGCCCGCGCACACCCTGGTCGACATCTGCCCGCTGGGCGCGGGGATGCGGATCGGCCGGACGCTCCACCTCGGACTGACCTCCGTCGTGGGCCCCGGAGCCGCCTGGGGGCCCGCCGTCGTCGGCAGCGTCCGGATCGGCGACGACGGCATCGTCGGCGTCCCCGCCGTCGGCGCGCGCGTCGGCGAGACCTCCATCGCCGGGGCGGTGAGGGTCGGATGAGCCCCGCCCCCGCCACCCCGCCCGGACCGGGCGCCACCGCCGACTCGCGCACCCCCGAGCACACGGGCCGTCCGGGCGCGGCGGTGTCCGAGACACAGGGGGACGCCGCGCGTCCCGTCCTCGTCGTCGACCGGCTCTCGGTCATCCTGCGACCGGCCGCCGACACGGGGGCGGCCGATCCCGGACGGCTGCGCGGTCCGCTACGGCACGCCCTCGGGGGCGGCCTCGAAACGGCCCTGCGCGCCTTGGACCTCCCGCCGGGCCGCTGGTGCCTGCCCCGCCTCGACCTGACCGTTCCCCTCGACCTGGACCGCCCCGACCCCGCGCTCGCCCGGGCCTGGTCCGAGGCGGTCGCGGCCGCGATCGACGAGACCGTCCGGGAGGGCCGCCCGGGCACCGTCGTGCACTACCGGCACGACGGGGAGGCGCTGGCCGACGCGATCGCCGGACTCGCGACCGGCCGCACCGCCCGGCTGTGGGCCTGGCGGCAGACCGGCATCCTGCGCGCCGGGGACCCGGACCCGTCGGCCTCGCCCGGCCCCGCGATCCTGGCCGCCCTGGACCGGCACCCCCGACAGACCCCCGCCGCCCTGCTGCGCGCCGCCGAGCGGGCCGGGCTCGCCGCCCTGGACCGGTCCCTGGGCCGAGCCGGCTGGCAGCTGCTGGCCGCGCGGCTCACCCCGGACGCCACCTGGACCGCGCCCGCCGCCGGGGTACGGGCGACCCCCGCCGGAGCGCCCGACCGGGCGGCCCGCGCCCGCGCGGCCACGCTCGCGACCGCCTTGGCCGCCGCCTCGCCGCTGGCGGAGCTGATCAGGTCGTCCCGGCTGCGCCCCACCGCGCCGCTGCGGGCCGCGTGGGCCGTGCTGGTCGTCGCGGACACCGCCCCGGCCCTGCTCCTGCGCCCTGCGCCGGCCGGCCTGGTGGAGGAGCTCGCCGAGCGGTTGTGCGGCCCGGTCGGTGCGCCCGCGGAGCACGGCGCGGACCTCGCGCCGCCGGACCCGGGCGTCCGCCCCGCACCGGATCCCGCCCCGTCGCCCGCCGCGGCCCCGGTCCCCGCCCCCACCGGGCCCCCCGCCGCGCCGGTCGCTGCCGTGCGGGGCGCCGGGGTCCCCACGCCCCTGGCCGCCGCGCGGGAGCCCGGCGCCCCGGCCGACCCCGTCGCGCCCCGGCTCCCGGTCCCGCCCGGGGCCGACGGCTCCCGCGCGCGGGGGACCGTACCGCCCCGGTCCGCGACCCCCGCGCGGCCGCCCGGTCCGGCGGCGGGCGTGGCCACCGACTGGACCGGCCTGCTCTTCCTCCTCGCCACGGCCGCCGAGACCGGGCTCCCCGACCGGGTCCTGGACCAACCCGACCTCGCCGCACGCCCGTTGTCCTGGGTGCTCCACCACGTCGCGCGGCTCCTGCTGCCCGACGCCGCGGCCGACGACGCGGCCCTGCTCGCCCTGGCGGGGCTCGGGCCCGACCGCGCCGCCACCGCCCTGGCCGCCGCCCCCGCGACCCCGGCCGAGCGGGCCCGGATCGCCGAACTCGCCGCGGACTGGGCCCGCGTCACCGCCGTACGCCTGCACGGCGAGCGGGCCGCCGCGTCCCCCGTCGAGCCGATGGCGGCGGTGGCGGCGATGGCCCGCCGCGACGGACGGATCACCGCCGAGCCCGGCTGGATCGAGGCGACGCTCCCCGCCGCGGACACCGATCCCGTGGTCCGCCGCGCCGGACTGGACCTCGACCCGGGCTGGCTCGGCTGGCTCGGCGCGGTCGTGAGGTACCGCTATGTCTGACCGCACCAGCCGAGACCTCTCGGCGCGCGCGGCCACCGTCGCCCTCCGGCTGGCCGACCTCCTGGACCGTACGTGCAGCGCCGAGGCGGGTGGTGCGCCCTCGGCGTTCCTCCGGGCCTGGGCCGAGGGCGCCGCGAGCCGGGCGGTGATCGGCGACCCGACCGCCCCGCTCTTCGCCACCCCCTTCGGGCGCCTGGTCGACCGGTTCGGGCTGAGCCCGCTGGAGTGCGAACTCGTCCTGCTCGCCGGGCTCCCCGAGGAACACGAGGGCCTGGCCCGAACCCTGCGCGCCATGCACCCCGGCGGCGCCCCGCACCCCAGCGTCGGCCTCGCCTGCCTGCTCAGCGACCGCCCCGGCGACGGCGGCGGGAGCGGGGTCCCGGCCCGGGTGATGCTGCGCCGGCTGTTCCACGAAGGCGCCGCCGTGCGCGGCGGCGTCCTCGTGCTCACCGGCGAGGGCCCCTTCCACGAACGCTCCCTCACCCTCGCCGACCAGGTGTGGGAGGCGCTGCACGGGCATCCCGCCTGGCCCGCCGCGCTCGCCCCGGTCGACCCCGGCCCGCCGGTCGCCGGCCTGGAGACCTGGCTCGAACGCCCCGAGACCGCCCGCGCCGTGGCCGCGCTGTGCTCCGCCGAACCCCGGGTCCTGCTCGTGCCGGACCGGGACGAGACCATCGCGCTGAGCCGGTGCGCGGCGCTCGCCCGGGCGGCCGGGCTCGGACTGACCGCCGCCCGCGCCCGCCCCGACGACCCCGTGGCCATGGGGCTGTTGGGGCTGCACGCGGCGCTGCGCGGCGCGGTGCCCCTGCTCATCGCACCGACACCGACCGGCGACCGTGGTCCCGTGGTCCCCGCCCTGGACCGGCTGCCGGGCCCGCTCCTCGTCTGCGCCGCACCCGGGACGGTCCGACCCGGCCCGCAGTGGCCCGTACTGACCGTGCCCGTCGGCCCGATCGGTGCCCGGGACCGGCGGGCGGCGTGGCGCGCCGCCCTGCCCGATGCCCCCGAGCGGGCCCCCGAGCTGGCCGCGCGACACCCCCTCGACCCCGCGCTCACGGCACAGGTGGCCCTCGACGTCCACAGCCGGGCCGCGCTCGGCGCGGCGGACGAGGGCGTCGAGCAGGACGTCCGCGGTGCCATCCGGGCCCGGGCCGCCGCGCTGCTGCCCCCGGGCACCGAACTGCTCACCCCGCGCGCCCGCTGGTCCCGGCTGGTGCTCGCGGGGGAGTCCGGCCGGCAGCTGCGCGACGCCGTGGCGCGCCTGCGCGACCAGGCCCTCGTCCTGGACGACTGGCGGTTGCGGGAAGCGGCCCGGGCGGCCCGGGGGGTGCGGCTGCTGCTCACCGGGCCCTCCGGGACCGGGAAGTCACTGGCCGCCGAGGTCCTTGCGGCGGAGGCGGGGCGCGACCTGTTGGTCGTCGACGGGTCCGAGCTGGTCTCCAAGTACATCGGTGAGACCGAGAAGAACCTCGCCGCGTGCTTCGAGGTCGCCGAGCGTACCCAGGCGGTCTTCCTCCTCGACGAGGCCGACGCCCTCTGCGCCACCCGGACGGAGGTCTCCGGGTCCAACGACCGCTTCGCGAACATGGAGACGGCCTACCTGCTCCAGCGGCTGGACCGGTTCGACGGCCTCGCCGTGCTGACCACCAACCTGCGGCAGAACATCGACGCCGCCTTCACCCGCCGGATGGACTTCGTCGTGGACTTCCCCTTCCCCGACGCGGAAGGACGCCGTCGGCTGTGGGAGATCCACCTGCCGCCCGGCCTCCTGCACCCCGAGGTCGACCTCGCCGCGCTCGCGCGGCGCTGTCCGGTCCCGGGCGGATGGATCCGCAACGCCGCCATCGGCGGCGCCTTCCGCGCCGCGGACCAGGGCAGAGCGATCCACCAGGACCACCTCCTCGACGCGATGCGGCGCGAGTACGCCAAGGCCGGCCGGCCGTTCCCCGGGGGCGGCCCCGACCCGGGCGCCGCGCCCGTCGACCGCCGGGCCGCGACCGCCCTGGCCGGCGCCGAACCGACCGCGCCCGTCGAGGAGTCCGATCGGCGCAGGCCCCCGCAGGAACCCACTCAGGAGGAGAGATCATGACGGCGCTCGGCACCGGCAGCACCAGCCCGTGCGGCTGCGGCGGCGCGTCCGCCCCGGACCTGCCCACCGACGACCCCCGCGGCACCGCCCGCGACCCCGGCCCCTGCGCCGGGGACGACGTCGCGGCGAACCCGTTCCTCGCGCTGCGCGTGGCCTTCGGGATGCTGCTGGGGGAGGACGACTTCCGTGTCCTGATGGGGAATCCGCGCGGCAAGCAGATGCTCCACAACGCCTGGCTGCATGGCCCCGGCGTGGTGTGGGGCCTCGGCGTGCGGCGCGACGGCGGGGAACTGCGCGTGGTGCCCGGACTCGCCGTGGACGGGCTCGGGCGCGAGCTGAGCCTGGAGACGGCCTGGTGCGTCTCGCTCACGGACTGGGCCACGGCCTGGGCCGCACGCCACCCGGATCCCGGTCAGGCACCCCCCGACCCGGTGCCCGGAGCGCCCGCGCAGCCCCCGCCCTGCCCGCCCCCGTCGAGGACCGTCGAGGCGTGGGTCCTCGCCGAGTTCGCCACCTGCCCGGACCGGCCGGTGCCCGCACTCGCCGACCCCTGCGACGTGACGCGGCGCCACGACGACTTCTCCCGGATCGTCGAGACGGCGCGGATCACGATCCGTTCCAAGGCACCGGCCCCCTGGCGTCCGTACCACCGGGTACGGGTCCTGCTCGGGCTGGACGAGGTCCTGCCGGGCGACCGGGCGGGCGAGGAGGCCCGGCGCGCCGCGGCCGAGGTGGCGCGGGTCCCCGAGGCGCGCCGCGCCCCGGCCCTGCTCGAAGCCTTCCGGCGGCTCGCCGCGCTGGACGCCACCGCACAGGCACCGGAGCGGGCGGAGGGCGACGCGTGCGCGCCCCGGGCCCCGGTGACGGAGGACCACGCCGCGGTGGTGCTGGCCCGCCTCACGGTGGAGGTCACGCAGTACGAGGAGTGCGTCCGGATCGGCGCCGTCACCCTGGACGCGGGGGCCCGTACCGCGGTCCTGCCGACCACCACCGTCCAGGAACTGCTGTGCGCCCTGGCCCCCGGCCTGATCGGAGCCCCCGCCGCGCCGGACGCCGGCGGTCCGCGGCTGGTCCCGGACTCCCTCACCTGGTCGCGGGAGCACACGGTGCTGAGCTTCGACGTCACGGCCCCGCTCGCCCCGGGGTCGGCCGAACCCGAAGGGGTGGAGATCAGCTCGCTCTCCGACGCGGGGCGGGGCTGGGCCGACGACGAGGTCGCGGGGATCCGGATCTCCACCGACGGCCACCGGGTGAAGGTCGACCTCGACCAACGGCCCGCCTACGAGACCGTCCGCATCCGGGTCCGCGGCACCGGCTCCAAGCCGCTCTACGGGAAGGACCCGGCCGTGCCGTTCGCCGGAGTGGTCGGGGGTCCGCCGGGCACGGCCGACGAAGGCAACGACGCCATCATCACCGTACGTCTGCCGCGCGTGTCGGCGACGGGGAGGAGCGAGGCATGACCGTCACCGAGGGCACGCCCCCGTCCCCCGCCACGACCCCGCCCGCCCCGCCCGGGGGACCGGTCGCCGCCGGCCCCGGGTCCCCGGCGTCCGACGGCACCCCCGCGACGGCGGGCGGCGGCATCGACCGGCTGACCGCCTTCGACGGCCTGTTCCTGCGCGCCGAACACCTCAACCGGATCCAGGACTACGCCCGCGAGCTGGCCCTGGCCGTCGGCGAGGCGGGCGGTCCCGGCGTCGCCGAGGGGTACGAGGTCAGCGTCAAGGACGCCACCCTGCGCGTCGGCGGCGGGCTCGCCGTCGCCCCCGACGGCCGCCCGCTGCGCTCCCAACGCCTGATCACCCTCCCGCTCGGCGGCCTCACCCCCGGACCCAACGCCTTCTGGTACGTCGAGGCCGTCCCCGCCTCCTGGCCCTACGGCGAAGCCCCGGTCCAGGGCAGCTACTGCGACGACCCCTGCTCCGGCGCGGGCACCACGCGCAGCCCCTACGGCGCCGAGGGCGTGCGCATCCGGCTCACCGAGGCCACCGAGCCCGGTCTGGACAACCGGCCCGCGGACCACCGGCGCAACTGGCTCGCCTCCCGCCTCTTCGCGGCGGAGCGCACCGAAGCCTCCGCCTGGCCCTACGGACCGGGCGCCGCCGACCTGCCGCGGAGCTGGACCCCGCCCACGCTCACGGGCAAGGCGAAGGGGGTCAGGCTCGCCGTGCTCAGCCGCGCCCCGGGCACGGCCGCCGCCTGGGAGGTCGACACCTGGACCGCCCGCCGCGAGCGCGGCGCGCCCCCGCCGTACCGGTACTGGCAGGCGCGGACGGGCATGCGGCCCTGGGACGTCTTCATGGCCCAGATCCTCCAGTTCCAGTGCCAGCTGGCGGAGTTGACGGCCGCGCGGGCGGCGCCCCGGACGGATCTCCAGCCGCTGCTGGAACAACTGGCCCGGCTGGGCCGGCAGACCTTCCTGCAGAGCCACACCAAGGAGCAACTGGGGCGGGAGTTGGGCCTGCTCGTCGAGGGCCTCGACGCGGGGCGGCTGTCGGCCCCCGCGGCGGTCGACGTGCCGGAGCCGGAGACCCTGGAGCGCCTCGGGATCACCGAACTGCCGCCCGCCGGCTACCTGCCGCTGGCCCCCGAGGACGGCGGCGGCAGCGATGACGTCTCCCCGCTCTCCCCGTCCGCCGCCGCGCTCGGTCGGATCGAGACCTTCCTCGGGCCGCAGGTGGACGTGCGGTACTGCTGGTGCGGCACGGCCGATGTCGCCCAGGCCGTAGAGGAGGCCCAGCACCGCGACCGGATCCCGCTGGACCGCCCCGCCGCCGTCGACGTCCTGGTCCCCGCTGACGAACAGGGTCGCCCCCTCACCAACTGGGTCGCCTTCGTCGGGCGGCAGCGGCGCTCCTGCTACAGCCCGGGGGAGGTGACCGGCGCGGCGGCCGGGACCCACTCGACCGAATGACCTGTAGCAGTCGGTGACTGATCCGTGACGCAGTGCACATAGTATCCATGGCGGGCTTTCTAGCAGGGGGGACCGCCTATGAATACGCCGAGCACGTTGCATACGACGAGTACGTTGACCACGCAGTTCCGCGAGTCGGTGGCCCGGGTACCGGGGCAAGGGGACGCACCGACCCTCCACCTCATCGGTGGTCCGCGCGTGGTGCACCGGGGAAGACGGCTGGACGTTCCGGAGGGGAGCAAGCGGCTGCTGGCCTTCGTGGCCCTCAACGGGGGCCGGGTCGAGCGTCGGCACGCGGCGGGCACGCTGTGGCCGTCGGGCGACGACCTGCGCGCGGCGGGCAACCTCCGCTCGGCCCTGTGGCGGCTCAAGGCCGCCGGGATCGACCTGCTCGACTCCGACAAGTGCTCGCTCGCGATGCGCGAGCACACCGTGGTCGACCTCTACGTCCTCTACGGCTGGGCGGGACGGCTCATCGGCGGCACCGCCACCGGCGAAGACCTGTCCGCGCTCAAGTGGCGTACGGACGCCCTCGATCTGCTGCCCGGCTGGTACGACGACTGGGTGCTGCTGGAGCGGGAGCGGGTGCGTCAACGCCTGCTGCATGCGCTGGAGGCACTGAGCCGCCAGCTGGGGCGGGCCGGGCGCCATGCGGAGGCGGTCGAATCCGCGCTCGTGGCGGTGGGTGCGGAGCCCTTGCGGGAGAGCGCCCAACGGGCCCTGATCGACGCCCACTTGGGGGAGGGCAATCTGATCGAGGCGATGCGGACGTACGACGCCTACCGCGAACTCACGCGGCGGGAGCTGGGGGTGGATCCGGGTCGCGAACTGTCCGAGCTGATAGCGCGGTTCTGTCGCACCATCACCCCGCGCCTGCGGGCCAGGCAGGCGGCCGCCCGCAACTGACCCGGGACCACCCCTCGGTGGGGTCGACATCAGGGCCGGTGGCAGGATGGGCCCGTGACCTGTGATGATCCCACCGCCCTGCTCTCCATCGGCCAGGGCCGTGCCCGCGAACTGACCGACACCGCTCGATCCGGGGAGGGGTACGAGGTCTTCACCCAGGCCGAAGCCGTCTTCGGGCCGGTGGAGGTGGTACGGGCCGAATTCGCCTCCCGGCTGCACTTCGCCGCCAAGGTGCTCGGACGGGACGCGTACGCCGACCAGGTGGCCGCCGCCGAACCGGGCCTGCCCTGGCGGACGGTGTGGGCCTGGTGGCGACCGGTCGGCGCGTACCGCGCCGAGCCGAACCTGAGCGGGGACCGGTCCGCCACGGTCTTCGATCCGGTGGAGGGAACCGCCGCCGGCGGACCCCTGTTGGAGGTCTGGTCGCTGTGGACCGCGCAGCGCTGGTTCGACCTGGAGACCGGAGCGCCTCGCCCCGCACCCGCGGCGGGCGAGTTCGCCGAGCGCGACGAAGAGGCGCGGGACGACGGGCCGTTCCTCTTCGACACGGACGAGGACGCGTGGGCCCTCCAGTGCCCGGGCACCTGGGAGGAGCCGGTCGCGCTGGGCGGGGGCCGCTTCCTGATCGTCGAGGCGCGGGGCATCGCGGTCGTGGAGCGCAACGAGGCCGTGGTCGAGGCGGGTTGGCCGACCGGCGGCGCCGATTACGACTCCTGGGAAGAGGCCACCGCGACACCGTGGTTCGTCGACCCCTCCCCGGCGGGCGCACCCCTGGACGCGGCCCGCGTGGACGCCGTCTTCAGCGACCTGGTGATCCGGCTGCCCGAGCAGCGGTTGCCCGCGGCGCTGGCGCACCGGCCCACCCGGGAGCTCCTCACCGCCGTGGGGCTGCCCCGGCGCTGGGCGGCCGGGGTGAGCGGCTTCGAGCTCGCCTTCGGCGAGCAGGAGCCCTGGGCGGTGGACGCGGACGCCGCGGGGCTGCTGCACCTGGGCACCTTCGAGTTCGGCTACGGCGACGAGGGAAAGGTCCTCCTCCAGCCGGAGACGGGCACCGTCTCCCTGACGCGGGGGGACCCGGACGACGACGCGCTCCCCGCCCCGTTCCCCTTCGCGCGCGACACGGAGACCTTCCTGCGCCTGCTGGAGGCCGTGCACCGCTTCATGGGCGCCTGCTGGGACCCGTATCCGGCGGAGGACGGGCAGAGTGACTTCCGCGCCGAGGTCCGCGCCCACGCACCGGACGCCCTCGACGAGGCGACCCCCGGCGGGGACGCCTGGGGCCACCTCTTCGCGTCCATCACCGAGCTGGGCGTGGACGGCTACTGATCACTCGTACTCGGTGCCGCCCTTGCGCGTCAGGTAGGCGGGGCTGACCGCCTTGGCGATGGCCCGGCCGCCCACCACCGGGCTGTACCGCTCGGTGACCGGCCGGATCACCACGCCCTCCCGCAGGTGGAGGGCGTTCCCCGAGACGGTCTCCCGGCCCGTGGCCAGTTCCAGCGCGGCGTCGGCGTCGTAGGGCCCCTCGTACAGCCGCGGTACCAGCGGCAGCTCGCCGTCGAGGAGCGCGGCGGCGGGGTCCAGCCACCGCACCTGTCCGTCGATCTCCGCCGAGACGTCGAAGACGGCGTAGCCGAGCAGCTCGGCGCGCCCGTCCGCCCCGTACGTCAGGTCCTGCACCCCCGACCCGAAGACCTCGCCGAAGATGCCGACCCGGGTCGCGCCCAGCCGCGCGGCGAGCCGGGCCGCGACGGCGGGCACGTCGTGGGCGAGGACGGCCCGCCAGTACAGGTTGCGCGGATCCTCCACCAGGGCCAGCCCCTTGGCGCCGTAGCCCTTCGAGGAGACGTGGGTCCGGCCGCCCTCGACGACGTGGGTGGCCAGGCAGGCCGTGCCGTGCAGCTTCTCGGTGAGCACGACCGGCTCACCGGGGGCGAAGAGGTCCGGGTAGCGCTGCAGGTTCTCGATGTCGACCCACGGCAGCAGGTCCGGCGCGGCCTCGACGGCGCCGTTCATCCTGGTCGGTATCGGCGGCGACCACTTCGTGATGCCCAACAGCTCCGCGAAGTCCGTCCCCTCGCCGGCCGCACGGACCAGGTCCACGTCCGCCAACGCCGCCGGTCGGCACACGATGCCCTGGGAGAGCTCGCCGCGCAGCCTGACCGCCTTGACCCGGTCCGCCCCACTGCCCGACAGTCGTCCGGTCAGCCCGAGCTCGTCGATCAGCCCGGCCGGGAGGACCGCCTGCTCCGGGATGTACACCGCGCATTCGCCGGTCCGGTAGGCGCCCTTCGCGACGACGGCGCGGTACAGGCCCACCTGGGCCAGTTCGAGGGCATCGGCGTTCGGATGGGTGTGGACGGTCAGGGGTTCGGCGGTGACGCGCAGCGTCGACATGTCGGCTCTCCTCGGATGCGGTTCTCCTCGTGGGTCACTCTCGGCGACCGGAATTTCCGTGGGCCAGCGGATATCGGTCTGCTAGCCTCGCCGGCCGCACCGACCCCCCTCTCCCCGCCCGGCGCCGGCCACGAGCTTGCGGACCGATCGGGTCCAACCGGCAGAATCCGGCACCGGCGTTATCAGGGCGCAACCAGAGAGAGACTCACACCGGGCGGCACAGCGGCCCGACGGGCGCATACTGGTGACAATGACAAAGTCAGCCGGAACCCGGCGCCACCTGCCAGCCAGCCCGTTCAAGGCCGCGACCGCTCCGCCACTCAGGGTGTTTGCTGTCGGCGACCGGGTCACACACGATCAGCACGGCCTCGGCCGTGTCATCGCGATCGAGGACGGAATCGCGGTTCTCGTCGATTTCGGCTCGTCGCGCATGCGGATCCTGAGCCCGTACACCAAGATGACCACTCTTTGAGACGGTGAGGGTCGACGGAGGCGTGGCGATCAACCACGCCTCCGTCCACTCCACCCGATCCCGGCATCTCCGAACCACGAAAGGCGGCGCGCCCTCATCGACGCATCACCGCTGTTCTCCGCGCCGGAAACGGCGCGGACCCACGTCACCATGCCCGCATCGCGGCTCCCGGCGACGACGAACCCCTTCAGGGCCCCCGATTTCGGCCCCGAAGACCCCTTTTCTGACACGAGCACGGCCCACGACGACGGGGAGCAGTTGAGCGACCCCTTCACTCCGTCGGCCTAGCCGCCCGCGCACCTCGCTGAGCGGGGACGACGTCCTCGCGCAGCGGCACGTCGATGACCGCCCACAGCCGGTGACCGTCCGGATCCGCCTCGGATCCGCAGCCGCGCAGGCCGGGAAGGTCGGCGACCCCGCCCAGCACGCCCGTGTGCGCCTCCGTGCGGGCACCGGCGAGGTGGCTGAGCACGGCGATGCAGGCCTGCCCGTCCGTGGCCGCCAGGTGCAGGCTGATCCGTCGCCCGCCGTCCTCGACGGCGGCCGCGACCAGTGCCGAGACCACCGCCCCCACCTGGTCGGGGTCGGGTAGGTAGCGCCAGGCGGTGAGCCGGTCGACGACGAGCCGCCGGACCCGGGTCGCGGCCCAGGGCCGCGCCTCCAGGGCCCAGTTCGCCGCGCGCTGGTTCACGACGGTGAAGACACGCTCCGGGCGGGGCGATTCGACCGGTCTCCGTGGTGGCGGGGGTGTGCGCGGCGGATAGTCGGGCCGCCGCTCGGCCGTGTGCTCCGTACGGTCCGTGGGCACTGGCAGTGTCACGGTGACCCTCCCCTGTGTGGCGCGGGCGGCCCGGGCCGCCCGGCGCACATGCTAGGCCGCGGCCCCCCGCACCGCGGCCCGCCGGCGCGGACGTCACCCGTGCGGGTGGCACAGGTGGCCGTGCAGAGGTGCTTGCCGAGTGCGCGGGTGAGCTTGCACAGTGGGCGCCATGACTCCGGCCGATCTCTTCCAAGCCTTCGCCCGTACCCGCGCCTCGCTCGACGGAGCCGAGGTGACCTTCTGGTGGTCCGGCAACGTGTTCTCCTGGTCCCCCGACCAGCCCTACCAGCGGGTGTTCGGCTTCGAGGGGGTGAATGTGGCCCGCCTCGTCACCACGGACACCGGTTACGAACTGCTGACGCGGGAGGCCGCCTTCTACCTGGACCCCGACACCCGGGAGATCCTGGAGACGTGGGAGAAGAAGCCGGTCGTCCACGTCTGGAACGATCCGGCGAACCAGCGGTGGCGGCCGTTCCCCGTCCCGCTGACCCGGCTGGGCGACCAGGTCTGCTTCAGCCTGGAGATCCCGCTCGCCTACCCGTCCCCGCTGCCGGTCGAGCGGTTCCCGGACCATTCGGCGGACGACACCTACCGGGCGCTCGAACTCTTCCAGTTCTTCGCCCCGGAATCCGTCCTCGAGACCGACGCGCCGAGCGTGCCGGCGACGATGTCGTGGACCCGGCAGTCGCCCTGGCTGCCCTGGATGGAGCAGGGGCAGCGTCCCGGTGGTCTCACCTTCCACTGCCGCGGCCGCAAGCTCGACTCCTACGCCGAGGTGCCCGAGCGCACGCGCGCCTACATCGCCGCGCACCACCCGCAGTTCGCGCACGCCCCGGACGCGTGGAGCGAGCCGAACGAGACCAGCTGGACCTACTTCCGGCGGCTCAGAGACCTGGGCGAGCTGTGATCCTCACGGTGCCGACCGCCCTGCACGGCTACCCCGGGGTGGCGTTCGGCGGGTACGTGGCGGGCGTACTGGCCGGGCGGGCGGCCGCGAAGACCGTACGGGTGGACTTCCGGCGGCCGACGCCCACCGGCACCCCGCTCGGCCTCGCCGAGACCGCGGACGGCGGGAGCGAGCTGACCAACGGGGTCCTGGTGCTGGCCGTGGCCACGCCTGTCGAGACGGACGCGGAGGCCCCGGTGGCGCCCACCTGGGACCAGGCCCGGGCCGCGGCCGAGGCCTACCGCGCGGCGCCGCCCGAGGACGTGGCCGACTGCTTCGGCTGCGGACTGGGCCGGACACCGGACACGGGGCTGCGGCTGCACTGCGGGCGGGTGCCGGGCCGCGAGGTGGTGGCCGCCGCCTGGACCCCCGGGGCCGGGCTCCTCGACGCGGACGGCGCCCTGCCGCCCGAGCTGGTGTGGGCCGCGCTGGACTGCCCGGGGAACGCGGCCGGGCGGCTCCTGGGCACCCAGCGGGCCGGGGCGGTGACGGCCTCGCTCACGGCGCGGGTACTGGGCCCGGTGCCGGCCGCCGCGGGGCTCGTCTCGTACGCCTGGCTGCTCGGCGAGTCCGGCCGCAAGCACCGGGTGGGCACGGCGCTGGCCACGGCCGACGGTGAGGTCATGGCCGTGGGCGAGGCGCTGTGGGTGGACCCGCGCAGCTAGCCCCTGTCGTCACAGCGCCGAGGTCAGTCCTTGATCGAGGTGATCTTCTTGGTCGCCAGGTCGGCCTGGACGTGGATCTCGGTCGTGGAACCGCCCCACGTCAGGGTGACCGTGGCGCTGGTCTTGCCCGTTCCGCTGCCGGTGGAGGTGACCTTCCACTGCGACGGCACGTTCTGCGCGCGCAGCACGCCGTTCGCGTGGTTGGTCTCCTCCCACTTCTTCAACTCGGCCTGGAGGGGCTTGGCGAGGTAGAAGGAGCGCAGCTGGTCGGCCGTCTTGCCGTCGCCGTCGTACACGGCGTCGATGTAGGCGCCGTAGAAGTCCGCGATCCGCGTGAACGCGGCCTCGGGGCTCCCGGAGACGGAGGGGAGGGCGGCGGCCGCGACCGGGGCGGCCTTCGGGGCGGACCCGTCCGCGGACGCGGTGGTGACGAAGGCGAAGGAGAGGGCCGCGGTGGCGGCGGTGGCCGCGAAGACGATGGCGGCGGTGCGCGTGGTCGGGCGCTGGAGCATGGGCCGTACCTTTCCCCGTTGCGAGTGCGGGCAGTGTGGTCACTGTCACTGCACCCCACGACGCGGCGAGCGCGCCGGACGGTTCTCAGATCACCCGAAATGGCCAAAAACTGGCTGCTCTGTCCGGGAATCCGCTACCGGCTCCACCGGCACGCGTGTGCCGCTCCGGGGCCCGTAGGGGACCGGAGCGGCAGCGCCCCCGCGCTGAGCGGGGACCGGGCCGTGGCCACGGGTCAGCCCGTCTTGCGGCGGACCTTCTTGTTCTTCCCCGCGCCACCCGTGCTGGTGCCGGAGATCTTGGCGCGGCTCTGGTGCGCCTGCTGGGACTGCGCGTTGCGCTCGTTGCGCTCCAGGGCCTCCCGGAACTTGCGCTTGGCCTCGGCGGCGGGGGAGGTGTCCTCCGGGGTGTCCGGGGTGTCCGAGGTGTCTGCCATGTGTCCTCCTGGGTTGATCTGAAACCGATTCAGTCTGTCAGCCCGTGCGCTTGCTGACCAGCGCGTTTCCCGAAGGGCGGCGCTCCCCAGTCTGGCACAGGACACCCCGTCCCCGGCGCCGCGCGTCACTTGACGAGCTTGCCCTCCGGGGTGACGGTGAACCACGTGCCGCCCACGCCCTGACCTGCGGTGTCACCGGGGTTCTGGTCGCCCGTGAACCAGTACAGGGGCCAGCAGTCGATCGCCAGCTGCTTCGTGCCGTCCGACCGGGTGTAGGTGCTGAGCAGCTTGGGGTCGACGCCCTCGACCGCCTTCGCGTCGACCGGCTGGGCGGGCTTCCACTTCTCGGTGCAGGCGCCCTCGCAGTTGGACTTCATCGGCCACGCGGTGTCCTTGGTGAAGCGGTAGAGCGTACGGCCCTTGGCGTCCCGCAGGATCTTGCCGAGCGTCTTGTCGTCCGCGGCGGAGAGGGCGGGCAGCGCGGCCGGCTCGGCCTGCGGCGCCGCGGCGCCCGCCTTCTTGCCCTCCGGGGTGACGGCGAACCACGTGCCGCCCACGCCCTGCCCGTTGGTCTGGCCGGGGGCCGTGTCCTTCGCGAAGCGGTACACGGGCCAGCCCGCGATCGTGATCTGCTCCGATCCGTCCTGCCGCTTGAGGGACCCCAGGGCGGCGGCGGGGACGGCGCCCGCCGCGACGCCCTTGGCCGGGGCCGGGGGCCAGGCCTTCGCGCAGTCGCCGGAGCAGGCGGAGGTCGAGGCGGGCTTCGCCGTGTCCTTGTCGAAGCGGTAGAGGGTGAAACCGGCGGAGTCCGTCACGACCTGGCCGAGCTTGGCGTCCGTACGGACCACCAGCGCGCCGGAGGCGGCGCCGCCGGGAGCCGCGCCGTCGCCCTTCGCGTAGGGGTCGGCGGCCCCCGACGCGGCCGCCGCGGGGACCTGGGCGCCCACGGCGGCGGCGTCCGTCTTCCCGCTCGCCTGCGTTCCGCAGGCCGTCGCGCCGAGGAGCAGCGCGGTGGCAGCTCCGGCGAGGGTGAGCTTGCGCAGGTTCGTCATGACAACTCCTGAAATCCGGTGGTTCGTTGGAAACTGTCGGCACCGCAAACACGCGACCCCCCGCGGGCCGGTTCAATGGCGTGCGGAAATTTCTTCGGCGCCGGTCGCCGTGGATCCGCCGGGCCCACGCGAAGGCGCCGGTCGGGGGACCCCCCGACCGGCGCCTTCGCGTCGGTGCGCACGCGCCCGTCGCCGACTCAGGCCGGCAGCGGCACGGACACGAACGACGTGCCCGCCTCGTTCTGCACCACGACCTCCTTCACATCGGCGGGGTCGACGGCCGCGGATCCGTCCAGGGCGGCGCCCTTGCCCGCGCCGTTCTCCTGGCCGCCCACCACCCAGCTGCCCGCCGTGGTGCGCGTACCGTCGCGGGCGACCACCACCAGCAGGCACCGCTCGCCCGCCGGCACCCCGGTCACCGCCGCGTGCACCCGTACCCACCGCGCCGCGGGCGTCACCTGTACGGTCATCCGCGCGCCGCTGCGCGCATCGGTGGCCGAGGCCACTTTGGTGCCCACCGGTGGCGGCGAGGGCGTCGCCGTCGCCGTCGGGGGCGGCGCCGGGGGACCGTCGGCCACGTCCCGGGCGTCTCCCGCCCCCAGCTGGGCTCCGGCCCAGAACACCGCCGCGAGGGCCGCGGCGACGGCCAGACCCGCGACGACGGTCCGGCGCCGGGCCTGTCCGGCCCGCTCGCCCCGCATCTGCCGCAGCGTCCGCTGGAGCAGCAGGTCGCCGCCGTCCGGGGGTCCTTCCAAGAACGCCTCCTCGGGCACTTCCCCGAGCGCCGCCTCCATCTCGCGCAACGCGGCCACCTCCTCGCGGCACCGCACGCAGCCGCTCACGTGCTCTTCGACGCGGCGGACCTCGGCCCCGTCGAGGACGCCGAGCACGTACGGGCCGAGCAGTTCCTCCTCGTGCAATTCCCGGTTCACGCCACCACCTCCTGCAGTCCGGGCTGCTGCGGCGGCCTGCCCGGTCGGTTGCCTCGTCTGCCCCGATTGTTCCTGCTTTCCCCGCCGGTGCCCGCGCCGCCGTCCCGGAACGCCTCGCGCAATGCCTTGAGGGCGTAGTGCGAGCGGGACTTGACGGTGCCCGCCGGGATGCCGAGGACGTCCGCGGCTTCCGTCACGCTGAGCTGGCGGTAGTACAACTCCGTGATGACGTCCCGGTGTTCGGGGGTCAGTCGGTCCAGGGCGCCCAGGACCGTCATGGAATCCACGACGGAGTCGGAGTGGTCCGGCTCCACCGGCGGGGTGGCCGCGGATCCGGAGACCTCCCGCGGTCGGGCCGCCTTGGCCCGGTAGCGGTCGGTGATGATGTTGCGGGCCACGGTGAGCAGCCAACCGCGCACCGAACCCTTTCCGTTGACCAGGATCTCGGCGTGCCGCCACGCGCGGATCACCGTCTCCTGGACGACGTCCTCGGCGGCGGCCCGGTCCCCGGTCAGTCGGGTCGCGTAGGCGAGCAGGGCATGGCCGTGCTCCTCGTACACCGACCTGATCAGTGCCTCGTCGGTCGAGCCCCGCCGACTGCGGGGCCACAGTGGTCCGGCCATCTCACACCCTCTCCGTCTTCCTCGCGTGCGTGGTGCAGTCCGTACACGCCGCGGGGAGGGCCCCGGTTCATGTGGCCCGCGTCACATCGGGGGGTGCGGGCGGTGCTCAGCAGTGGCGGCCGCTGTTGAGACAGGCCACCACCTGCGCCATCGCGGCGTCGGTCATCACGTCGACGAACATCGCGTGGTCCGTCCGGGGGCTGTGCCGCTGCTCGGGGAAGGAGTCGAGGGCGATCGTCGCGCCCGGGGGCACGTCGTAGGCGAGGGAGATCCGCAGCCGCGGCACCGGGAAGGTGCCCTGCGGGCAGATCCCGCCCGCGCCGGGGAACGACAGGTGCGAGCGGTGGTCGAAGGAGGTCGTGTCCAGGCCGTTCCAACAGCTGGGGAAGACCAGGGTGCGGGTGAGGCGCTCGCCCGTCGGGCAGCGGGGGTAGCGGGTGGTGGACCGGTCGGGCGAGCCCGAACAGCCCCAGCGGGCCCGTACGTCGGCCTCGTCGTCCGCCGTCGCGGCCACCGGGTCGCCGGTCATCGCGCGCAGGAAGCGGGGCATCGGCACCACCTGGCTCACCGGGTTGCCGAAGAACTCCACGGACACGCTCGCCTCCGGCAGGATCGCTCCCGCGTTGCCGTGGCCCGCCGCGTGCTCCCACGGCTGCGTCGCGGGCCGGTCCGGGAGGCGCAGCACCGGCCAGTAGTACGTGGAGCGGTCGCCGCCACGACAGGTGGTGGCGGCCGCGGCCAGGGAGTCGTCCGTGGACATCGCGTCCGTGGACAGGTTGCCGACGTACGCGTGCGTGTGGTGCGCGCCCGCGCGCAGGCCGGGGGAGACGACGAGGTTGTCCTCGTTGTAGTGACCCTCCTCGTCGCGGCCGCACTCCACCCGCACCGTGCCGGCGGAGCCGCCCGGTCCGGTCGGCGGGGGATCGGCGGGTCCGGGCGGTACGTCGCGGAGGTCCACGAAGTCGCCGGCCGCCGGGCCGGACCGCGCCGCGCCGGAGTGCGCCGGGCCGGAACGCGTCGTTCCGGAGTGTGCCGTGGCGGCGGCGCCCGCGGGCCGCGCCGCGTCCGCCGCCCGCGAGGCCCCCAGGACGGCGGCCGTGAGCCCGCCGCCGAGCAGCAGGCAGATCAGCAGCGCGAACAGTCGGCGTTCGTTCCCCATGGGGTCACGGTCGCCGCTCGCCGCCGGCCCGGTCAACCGCGTCTCACAGGCGGGACACGGGACCCCCGGGCGGGGGTCGTGGGGGCAGTGGCAGGGGGTGAGCAAGGGTTTTCCCCGTATCGAGTTCATCCCGGCGTTGCCTACTGTCTGCCCACCGGCGGTCTCGTCCGAGTCGAACATCCGCCCCGCCAACCCCACTTGGCGCGGCGCTCTGCGGCTCGACGCTTCCCCGGTACCGCCGGTACCCCTCCTCGTCGACGCGGGCGGGGTCACGACGAGCGGTGGTGGCCGGGGCGTGCGGAGGAGCCCTCCCCGGCCGCCGCCGGCTCGCGGCGGGCCCGCCCCACACACCCCTCCCCGATCGTCCGTCCTCTCGCTCCCGCGCCTCGCGCATCCCGTACTTCCGTCCCCTCCCGCACACCGTCGTGCGGGGACCGTGCCTCCTCCCCGATGCCCACCCCCCACGCAACCTCCCACACAGCACCACACCGGCCGTCCCCGGTCCGCCGGGGACGGCCCGCGAAAGGGAACACCGTGCACGCATCCAGACGTCGACTCATATCGGTGGTGGCCATGTCGGTCACCCTGCTCGCCGGCAGCGCCACCACCTCGATGGCCCTCGGCCGCCAGGCCGCCCCGGCCCCCGTGGCCCCGGCCACCCAGGTCCTGCCGGTCGCTCCGGTCGAGAACCTGATCGTCGGCTACAAGTCCTCGGCCACCGAGGCGAGTTCCAACACGGCCGCGGCCGACGACGCCGTCGCCAAGGGCCACAAGAGCGGCAAGAAGACGAAGTTCGAGCGGCGCCTCGGCACCGGCGCCGCGCTGGTCAACCTCGGCGGAGCCGTGGCCCCGTCCGAGGCCGCCGGCGTGATCGCCCAGTTCCGCGCCGACCCGGACGTCGCCTACGTCGAGCCGGACTCCCGCGCCTACGCCATGGCGACCCCGGACGACACCGAGTACGCCAAGCAGTGGGACCTCTTCGAGCCCACCGCCGGCATGAACGTCCCCGGCGCCTGGGCCAAGACCACCGGCGCCGGGGTCACCGTCGCCGTCATCGACACCGGTTACGTCGCCCACTCCGACGTGGCCGCGAACATCGTCCCCGGCTACGACTTCATCTCCAGCTCCAGCGCGGCCCGCGACGGCAACGGCCGCGACAACAACCCGGCCGACCAGGGCGACTGGACCGCCGCCGGCGAATGCGGCGTCGACTCCAAGGCCAGCGACTCCTCCTGGCACGGCACCCACGTGGCGGGCACCATCGCCGCGGCCACCAACAACGGCAAGGGCATCGCGGGCATCGCCTACGGCGCCAAGATCCAGCCGGTGCGGGTGCTCGGCAAGTGCGGCGGCGCCACCTCGGACATCGTCGACGCCATCACCTGGGCCTCCGGCGGTTCCGTCCCCGGCATCCCGGCCAACACCACCCCCGCCAAGGTCATCAACATGAGCCTCGGCGGCTCCGGCGCCTGCGGCACCAGCTACCAGAACGCCATCAACGCCGCCGTCGGGCGCGGCACGACCGTCGTCGTCGCCGCGGGCAACAGCAACGCGGACGCCAGCGGCTTCTCGCCCGCCAGCTGCAACAACGTGATCTCCGTGGCCGCCACCAACCGGACCGGCGACCGCTCCTTCTACTCCAACTTCGGCCCGGCCGTCGACGTCGCCGCCCCGGGCGGCGAGACCCGCCGCGCCACCGACACCCCCGGCACCGTCACCACCCCCGAGAACGGCATCCTCTCCACGCTGAACGCGGGCACCACCACCCCCGGCGCCGAGATCTACAAGCCCTACCAGGGCACCAGCATGGCCGCCCCGCACGTCGCCGGGCTCGCCGCGCTCCTCGTCTCGGCCAAGCCCTCCCTCACCCCGGCCCAGGTCGAGTCGGCCATCAAGACCAGCGCGCGCCCGCTGGCCGGCACCTGCACCGGGGGCTGCGGAACGGGTCTCGCCGACGCGGCCGCGGCCGTGACCGCCGTGACCTCCACGCCTCCGGCCCCGGCCTACGAGAACGCCACCGACGTCGCCATCCCGGACAACGGCGGCGCCGTCACCTCCGCCATCACGGTCTCCGGCCGCAGTGGCAACGCCCCGGCCACCCTCAAGGTGTCCGTCGACATCAAGCACACCTACCGCGGTGACCTCGTCATCGACCTCGTCGGCCCCGGCGGCGCCGTGGTCAAGCGCCTGCAGAACTCCTCCGGCGACAGCGCCGCCAACGTCCTCACCACCTACACCGTCGACGCCTCGGCCTTCCCCGCCAACGGCACCTGGCAGCTGAAGGTCCAGGACGTCGCCGCGGCCGACACCGGCTACATCGATTCCTGGAGCCTCGGCTTCTGAACCGGTGCGGGCGAGGTACGCACGATCGGCCGCGCGTCACCGATCCGGACTGACCACCCGGGCCTGACGGGCCGATAGTACGGACCAAGCCGGCCCCCGGACCTGCTGATACGGCTCGTATCGGCGGGTCCGGCGGGCATTCCTGTCACCTGACTGATTTCTGCGTCACAATCCGGGTCCGTCCGGCGGCGGACCTCGTATTGTCGCGCTCACAGAAGCAGCACAGGAACTGGGGACCGAGAGGCTGGTGGCTGTGCGTGGCGGCGACGGGGAACGCTGACACCACCGTCGGACACGGTGAACTCATCGAGGCGGTGGACCGTGCGCTGACCACGCACGGCCGTGCCGTCCTCACCGGACCGGCAGGCTCGGGCAAGACCGAAGTACTGCTCGCCGTCGCGGCGGCCGCTTTCGGCCGCCGCGAACGCGTGCTCCGGCTCGCGCCGGAAGCCGCCGACCAGTGGATACCCGAGGCCTCCGCGGCCGCCCTCCTCGCCTCCGTCCCGCGCACCGCCCTCGACCGCCTCGCCCCACCCCAGCGCACCGCCATCGCCCTGCTGCGCCGCGAGGCCGACGCCCCGCGGGCCGGCCGTGACCACGTCGCCCTGCGCCTCGGCGTCGTCGAGGTGCTGCGCACCCTCGCCGAACGCAGCCCCGTGCTCATCGTCCTCGACAACGCCCAGTGGCTCGACGCCGAGACCACCGACCTGCTGCGCTTCGCCCTGCGCCTGACGCCCCGCGGCGTCCGGGTCCTCGTCGCCGAATGCGTGCAGGGCGGCGCCCCGGTGGCCGAGACCCTGTGCGGTCCGGGCGCCCCGACGGTCCGGGTGCCACCGCTCGGCGCCGACGAGGTCGCCGAACTCCTCGTACGCCACGGCCTGCCCGCCCGCCTCGCCGGCCGCATCCACCAGGCCAGCGGCGGGAACCCGCGCCTCGCCCTCGCCTTCGGCCACTCCCTCGCCGAGGCCCGGGACGGCGCCGCGCACCACGCCGACACCCTGCCGCTGTCCGGACAGGCCCGCGAGGTGGCCCGGCGGCTGCTCGCCGAGGCACCGGCCCGCGCGCACCGCACCCTGCTCCTCGCCGCCCTCGCGGCCCGCCCCACCACCGCCCTGCTCCGTCGGGCCGGACGCCCCGACGCGGAGGCCGAGCTGGCCGAGGCCGAACGGGCCGGGCTGGTGACCGTACGCGACGACGGCAGCGTCGAATTCACCGCCGGCGCCCTGCCCACGGCCCTGGCCGCCGACGCGGGCTGGCCCGAACGGGCCGCCGGGCACGCCGCGTTGGCCGCCGCCGTCGACGACCCCGTGCAGGCCGTCCGCCACCGCGCCCTCGCCGTGGACACCGCCGACGAGGAGCTCGCCGCCGAGATCACCGAGGCGGCCGCGGCCAGCCGCCGCCGGGGCAGGCGCGCCCTGGCCGCCGAGCTCGGGCTGCTCGCCGCCGAACGCACCCCGCCGGGCCGCCCCGCCGCCGAACTGGCGCGCCTGGTCGGCGCCGCCGAGGACGCGGGCTGGGCCGGTCGCGCCGACCTCGCCCGCCGCGCCGCCCGCGCCGTCCTGGCCCGCGACGCCTCGCCCGCCGACCGGGTACGGGCTCGGCTCGCCGTCATCGACGCGGCCGGCCAGGCCCTCGCCGACCTCGACGAGACCTTCGCCTACGCCCGCGACGACGCCGCCGCGGACCCCTCGCTCCAGGCCGCCGTCCAACTGCGCGTCGCCTGGAAGCTCAACCTGAGCGACGGCGACCCCGTCCGCTCCTGCGCCGCGGCGGCGGAAGCCGGGGTGCTGGCCGCCATCGGCGGCGACCAGGTCGCCGAAGCCATGGCCCTGACCGTACGGGCCCGGATGGGCCGGATCCTGGGGGACCCGGACGCCGAGGACATCCTGGCCGAGGCCCTCACCCTGCCCGCCCCCGAGGTGCCGCTCGGCATGCGCAACGCCCCGCAGTACCTCGCGGTCCGCCACGCCCTCTTCGACGACCGGCTCGCCGACGCCC
This sequence comes from Streptomyces sp. NPDC028419, assembly GCF_055565515.1. Taxonomy (NCBI): domain Bacteria; kingdom Bacillati; phylum Actinomycetota; class Actinomycetes; order Kitasatosporales; family Streptomycetaceae; genus Streptomyces; species Streptomyces sp. NPDC028419. The sequence goes on from NZ_JBVHUE010000002.1 coordinate 250,528, forward strand.
GCGAACAGCTCCTGGTCCTGCTGCCCGCCGTCCAGCGCACCGGCTCCGCCGAGGACGTCTTCGAGGTGCTGCGCAGCCTCACCGAGGTCGAACTGCGCCGCGGCCGCTGCGCGGCGGGCCGCGCCCACGCGCGCCGCGCCCTGGAACTGACCATCGAGGCGGGCCTCTCGCCGGGCCCGGCCTGGTACGTCGCCGCCACCGCGGAGGCCATGGGCGGCAGCTTCGCGCGGGCCACGGGCTACGCCCGACGCGGCATCCAGGCCTCCGAGGAGGAACAGGACCAGGTGTTCCTCTCGCGGAACCTCTTCGCCCTCGGCCAGGTCGAGCTGGCGACGGGGGAGACCGCCAAGGCCGTGACCACCCTGCGCCGGGTCGCCCGGCTGGAGGCCGCCCAGCAGGTCGTCGACCCCTCGATCCTGCGCTGGCACGGGGAGCTGGCCGAGGCGCTGGTGGCCGCCGACGCCCCCGAGGAGGCCGCCGAGCTGGTCGCCTCCGTCCGTACGGTCGCCCTCGACCTCGGCCGTACCGGCGTGGTCGCCGCCCTCGACCGGGCCGGCGCCCTGGCCCTGTCGGCGCGCGGCGAGACCGACGCGGCCGTCGCCCTGCTGGAGGCCACGGCGGAGCGCTTCGACGCCCTCGAACTGCCGCTGGAACGGGGCAGGACGCTGCTCGCCCTCGCCCGGGTGGAACGCCGGCGCCGGCGCCGCGCGCCCGCCCGCGCCGCCCTGCGCACGGCGGCCCAGATCTTCGCGCAGGCCGGGGCCAAGCCCTGGACGGACCTGGCCACCGAGGCCCCGCCGGGTCCGGGGGCCGGCCCCGAGGGCGGCGTCGGGCACCCCGGCGCGGCGGCGCTCACCGAGGCCGAGAACCGCCTCGCGCTGCTCGTCGGCCAGGGCGCCAGCAACCAGGAGGCCGCCGACCGGCTCTTCGTGAGCGTCAAGACGGTGGAGGCGCGGTTGACCCGGATCTACCAGAAGCTCGACGTGCGCTCCCGGGCGCAACTGGCCACCGCGCTGCGGGCGCGGTGAGGGCGGGCGGGGTGGTGCGCGCGGGGGCGGCCGTAATCGGTTGGCCCGAAACGGCCGGGGGCCCTAGGGTGCGCGCATGACGATCATGAGTGCCCAGCACATAGACGAAGCGGTGTCCCTCACCACGCGGGCCCTGCGCGGCGTCGCGGACCTCGACTGGACGGTCCCGGCCGGCGGGCTGGAGTGGAACTGTTACGACACCGTCGTCCACGTGGCGGGTGACTTCACGGCCTACGCCGGTCAGTTGACGGCCGGGGCGGCCCACGGATGGGTGCCCTTCGAGATCACCGCCGATCCGGGGACCACGCCCGCCGGGCTGATCCAGATCATCGAGGCGACCGGAGGTCTCCTCTCGGCCGCCGTGGCCACCAGCCCCGCGGAGGTCCGGGGCTGGCACCCGTCCGGTGCGGGCGGTCCGGACGCCTTCGCCGCGATGGGCGTCCTGGAAGCGTTCGTGCACACCCGTGACGTCCTGAACGGCCTCGGGGTCACGGACTGGGAGCCGCCCGCGCAGCTGTGCGCGGCGGTCCTGGACCGGCTCTTCCCGCACGCGCCGCGCACGAACGCCCCGTGGCCGACGCTGCTCTGGGCGACCGGCCGGACCGACCTGCCGGGTCTGCCCCGCCCGGGGGCCTGGCGCTGGCACGCCGACCCGATCCGTTCGGAGCGGCTGGTGCTCTGCGAGATCTCCCCGGTGACCGGCGCCGACCTGAACACCGGTGGCACGGGCGGCTTCGCGTGGGCCGAGGACGGGCCGTTCGAGGGCACCCGGTTCGCCGCGGGCATGGTGGCCAAGGCGCGCGAGGAGGGCACGTACCGGCCGGGTTGGGGCGCGTACGCGATCGTCCGCGCCGCCGACGGCCTCGCGGTGGGCGGCATCGGCTTCCACGCGGCGCCCGACGGCGACGGCAACGCCGAGATCGGCTACGACATCGTGCCCTCGGCCCGGGGCAACGGCTACGCCATCGAGGCGGTACGGGCCCTGGCCGGCTGGGCCCTCGCGCAGGACGGCCTGACCACGCTGCACGCCACCGTGGACGACGACAACCTCGCCTCGCACGCGGTCATCGCCCGGGCCGGGTTCGCGCGGAGCGGCGCGGGTGAAGGGGACGTCCACTACACCCGCACCGCCGGCTGAGCCGCGGGGCTCAGGAACGTACGAGGAGCACCCCGCCCGCGAGGACGACGCCCAGGACCACGGCCAGCGCGCCGTACACCGGACGGTGGGCGCGCAGCACCGGCACGAACCGGTCGAGGGCGAAGCGGCCCGGGCCGGTCAGCGCGAGGGACGCGGCGGCGGCGGTCAGCAGCAGCTCGTACTCGATGCCGGTGGGGGCGAAGAAGGAGCCGGTGCCCTTGACCGCGATCGCGTTGATCATGGTGCCGACCACGGCGGCCGCGGCCAGCGGGGTCAGCAGTCCGGCCGCTATGCCGAGCCCGCCGAGGGTCTCGGAGAGACCGGCGACGACCGCCATGGCCTCGCCGGAGGGGTAGCCGCTCGCGGTGAAGAACGCGCCGGTCCCGCTGATGCCGCCGCCGTCGAACCAGCCGAAGAGCTTCTGGGAGCCGTGGGCCGCCATGGTGAGGCCGAGGACGAGGCGCAGGAGCAGCAGTCCGCTGCCGGCGAAGGGGTGTGCGTGCGGGGCGGCGGAGGCCGTGGGGGACGACGTGGGGGTGAGGGTGGGCGTGGGGGTGGGGGTCATCGGGGGAGATCCTTCCCGGTGGGGACTGTCCGTAGAAGCGAGCGATGAGGTCCTTCGAATTTGAACGACCGGGTCAGACCCTAGCCGCTGATTCAAATTGGAACAACTTGGCGTAAGCTGGAGATATGGCTGAAACGAGATGGCTGGATGACGACGAGATGCGCGCCTGGCAGGGCTTCCTCGCCGCTTCCGCACTGGTGAACCGTCGACTCGACCAGCAGCTGAAGGACGACTCCGGCCTCTCGCACGCGCAGTACGAGATCCTCGTCCGCCTCGCCCGCGCCACGGACGGCGAGCTGCGGATGACCGAGCTGGCCCACGGGCTGATCAACTCCAAGAGCGGGCTGACCTACCAGGTCACGCAGATGGAGAAGGCCGGCCTCGTGCGGCGGCGCAGCTGCCCCTCCGACGTGCGCGGAATCTTCGCGGTGCTCACGGAGGCGGGCCGCGCCCGACTCGACGAGGCGGCCCCCGGCCACGTCGCGGCGGTCCGCCAATCCCTGATCGACGTCCTGACCCCGGAACAACTCGCCGCAGTAGCCGACGGCCTCGGCGAGGTGGCCCGCAGACTGCGCGAGGCGTGACCGAACAGGCCGCGGCCCGCCCGTCGCCCCGGACCGCGCCTGCGGAGTCGGTTCCCGACCCGACGAGCCCACTGCCACGAAGATCACTTGCGCTGGGCCCCTCGGTATGGGGCACGCGAAATCGGGTGTGCGGCGGCGCCCTGCACGCCACGGACTTCGGGGGATCGGCACGCGAAGCCGGAAGGGCCACGCGAGCGAAAGCGGCGCGGGCAGCATCCGGGCCGGGCTTCCAGGCCGCGGTCGTCAGGACCGAGCGACACGGCGGCCTCATGGCGATGGGGCATGCGGCCGGAGGGCAGCGCTGTCGGCGCGGACACGGCGCGTACCTGGCCGAGATGGTCCCACGAGGCGCCGTGTCCGTAGTGCGACCCTCAACCGATCTAGGCGATATGACAGAAATGCCGGACTCGACAAAGGTGCCCCAATCCAGCTGGCTGCCCCGATAGAGTCCCAGCCCAGAGAGCCTGCTCCCCGCACCCGCGGGGATGGTCCCGTGGCGGACTACCAGCGCTCGCGCCCGGAGTTCTGCTCCCCGCACCCGCGGGGATGGTCCCGACACCTCTTTCCTCGCGATAGTCGAGGGGAGCTGCTCCCCGCACCCGCGGGGATGGTCCCCGCACCAACCGAGTAGGAGCTGCCATGCAGATCTGCTCCCCGCACCCGCGGGGATGGTCACTGGGTCGTGGAGTGGCCGTACTGGGAGGGGTGATCTCTGATGGGCGGCGTTGATGACGTACCGGTGGAGGGCGCCGCTGCGCGTGGTCGTGGTGGTGGCGGGCAGGTCGGATTCGGGGTCGATGCCCTTGTAGTCGCGGCGCCGGGACACGTGTCCTTCGACGCTGGCTTGGGCGGTGCACTGGGCGTGGCGGTCGTAGGCGCAGTCGTAACGAATGCCGTTGGTATCGGTCCACGATGCGACGCGGGCGTGCTCGTCGTGGGCGAAGCGCAGGGGTAGGCCAGAGGGATTGATGACGCCGGCGAGGTTTCCGGCGTCGTAGCCGTCCGAGCCGCCGGCGGCAGCGCCGGACAAGTGCGGGGCAGTGATCCAGCCCTCACGGGGAGCCGCCGTGGTGGACGAGGGGCGTGGGTGTGACGGGCCCCTCTTATTCGAAGGTGATCCAGTTGCCATTGCGGTACGTCGATCTGGGCGAGCAGGGCTTGGCCCCGGTCCGGGCGCGTGGGGAAATGCGGGACGCGCCCAGGGTGGGGGTCGGTGGTCGTGTGGTCGCCGTCCGCGCCGCCGGCGCGAGTGGCCGGCGTTGGCCATGGCGCGGCATGACCGGGACGCCGCGTGCAGGATGCACACGAACACGCTGCCTTGGGCATCGATATCCCGACGCTGGCAAACGGTAGACGCCCAGGACGTACCGAACCGGCGACCGGCGCCCGATAGCCCGATGCCACGCGGCGGCGGAATGCATCGCGCCCGTCACCAACCCGCACACTTCACGGCGTTGAGATCGACGTCGACCCGAACGGTCCTCGTTGACGCCGGATACGTGGGTGCTTGCACGGGGTCACTACGGACACCTCGCGAAGCCGGTCGGGAGGGCGGGGGTGCGCACCCCGGTCAGTTGGGGTTTGGGGGCTGCGGCATGTAGGTGTGCAATTCGGCCAGGTCCAGGGCCATCACCGCGATGTCGGCGCTGCCGCCCGCGTAGACGCAGGAGACGATCCGGGAGCCGGGGTTGATCACCATCGACTCCCGCACGGTGGGGGTGCGCACCCCCGTGGCACGGGCTCCGTCCAGTGCCACCGGCTCCCCGCGCTGCGGTACCCAGCGCACCGCCCCCGGTCCGCCGCACACCCGGCCCATGCGCCAGCGCCCGTGCCCCGCCGGTAGTCGTGCCATGCCGGGGATGCCGAGCGGGGTGGCGTCGGGCCCCGCCGCCACGCGCTGGAGGTGCTTGCGCCGCAGGAGCCAGCCGGCGCCGCCCGCCACGATTGCGAAGAATACGAACTCGATCACCCGCCCCATTAAAACACAGGCGTGCGAATCCCCGATGAGGCCGTAATTGGCCTTATCGCTGCACGGCCCTCTGGCTAATGTCTCCCGCGTCCAGGTCGTGACCCCGCTCGTCCGGGGTCGACAAGGGGGATAAATGAAGATCGGAATTCGGCGCTCCATCGCACTCGCGGGAGCCCTGGCCGTCCTCCCGCTCATGACGATCTCCGCCAACGCGGAAACCTCCGCTCCGCTCTCCGTCGACGCGGTGGCCTCGATGACGCCGGAGCGGCAGGCGGAAGTGCTGGGGCCGCTGAGGCTGGCGGCCGATGCCGTGGCGCAGGTGGGGCGGGGGGCGCGGGCGGACGTGTACACCCAGGTCGAACTCGCACCCACTTATCGCTCGGTCAATGTGTATCTGACCGATGTCGCCCAGGGTCGCGATTTCCTTTCCGCGGTCCACAAAGCGAATCCGAAGGTGGACACCGGACTGATTCGCGTCGTCCAGGGAAAGAAATCCGGAAAACAGCTGAAGAAGGAGATCGCGGAGATCACGGACCGGACCGATCTCCCCTTCAAGGTGGCCCTCGCGGGCAGTACCCCCGACGGCGGATCCATCCAGCTCGCCGTGGACGACCCGACGGCGGCCCGAGGGTACTTCGCCTCGACGGCGGTCAAGGAGCGACGGGCCGCGAGCGCCGCCACCGCCGTCCAGGTCACCCAGGCGCCGCCCTCCCGGCCGCTGACCCGGGAGAACGACACCTCGCCCTTCTACGCGGGAGCGGCGCTCGGCCCCAACATCGGCGGCAAGTCCTACTGCACCAGCGGCATCCCGGCGGTCAGCACCTGGGACGGCCGGCAGTGGCTGGTCACCGCGGGCCACTGCTACAACGTCAACGACAACGTCTACGCGATGGGCGGCAACTACATCGGGCAGGTCAAGTACAAACTCCCCGCGGTCGACTCGGCGTTCATCGAGGCGCCCACCAACCGCTACACCTGGGACGGCCTGGACGCCACCGGCTACACCCGCTACCTCAACGGCGTGCGCAACGTCGCCGTCGGCGACTTCACCTGCCAACTCGGCTACAACACCAAGGTCTTCTGCAACATCAGGACGGTCTACGCGGGCAACGCCAGCTGGAACGTCAACGGCACGACCGTGAACGGCAGTTACGGCGTCCCCCACTACGGGGGCATCGTCGGCCGGGGCGGCGACAGCGGCGGACCCGTCATCTTCATCAACGACCAGAACTCCCGCCAGCTCAACGGCATCGTCAGCTACGGCTACGGCTGCAACGCCTCCCAGGAATGCAGCACCGGCCTGGCCTGGGTGGACGTGTGGTCGATCTTCAACGCCTTCGCCATCAAGCTGAACCCCTCCTGACCCCGACCGTGCGCTGACGGCCGCCCCGGCGGCGGTCAGCGCCGCGGGGCGGTCCACACGCCCGGGTCCTCGAAGCCGAGGGCCCACAGCCCGCTGCCGTGGACGCCGTGGCGCTCCAGCACGGCCAGGTGGGCGGCGGAGCCCTTCGCGTCCTGGTACCAGACGGCGTGTTCCTCGCCGTCGTCGTCGGTGTAGTCGAAGTGCGGAGTGCCGGAGGCTTCGTCGAAGACGTATTCCGCGCCCATCCGCACGCGCAGGGCCTCCGCCTCCAGGCTGGTCACGTGGCCCGCGCGGTCGGTCGAGCCCACCTTCCAGTCCCAGCCGTACGCGGGCAGCGCCACCTCCAGCTTCGCGGGCGGCACGACGCCGACGGCGTAGGTCAGGAACCGGTCGTACCACTCCAGGGAGGACAGCGGGCCCGGTTCCGCCAAGGCGTTGTGCAGGTTGTACCCCATGATCCGCAGGGTGTCGGCGACCTTGCCCAGGTGCGCGTAGTCGAAGGCGAGACCGTCCCCGTCGACCCGGGGCATGACGGTCACGACGCAGCTCTTCCCCTCGGCGTGCAGCCGGGTGCACAACTCCTCGACCAGCCGGTCGTACCCGGTGCGGACCCGCTCGACCAGCGCGGGGTCCGTGGTCTCGGCCATCCGCTCGTAGTCCAGGTCGAGGCCGTCGTAGGACCGGCTCCGCACGACCTCCATCAGGGCGTCCACGTGCGTCGCGCGCTCCTGCGGATCACCGAGCAACTCGGCCATCTCCGCCGGTCCCGGGGTCTCGGTCACGGTCGGGGCCACCTTGATCCCCTTGGCGTGCAGACCGTCGATGATCCGACGGTTCCCGGCGCCCGCCTCGCCCTCGACGGTGTCGGCGGCCGTCGCCGTGTACCAGAACGGACTGACGGTGTGCAGGTGGTCGGCGTGGGCGAGGGCCGAGGCGTAACCGGCCTCGGTGTCCCAGTAGGGCAGCCACGCGGAGCTCGTACGGACACCCGCGCGCGCCCCGTCGGCGGCCGCGGACGTGGGAGGGGGCGCCGTTCCGGCCCCGGATCCGGTGCGCGCGGCGGGCGCGCTCGCGGTCAGCAGGAGCACGGCGGCCAGCGCGGCGGCGCAGCGCAGGGACGCGGGAAGCGCCAGGGCCAGGGACGGGGGCCAGGTCGAGGAGCGTGCGGTCGTCATGGTTCGAACCTGGCGCGAACCGCGCGCTCCGGGAGTACGGGACGCGCCGAAAGCGGTCGACCCCGCACCGATCGGCCCACCCGGCGGCCCCGGACGCGGATCGATGCGGTGTGCCGGGGCCGGGAATGCGGGGCGCGGGCGGGCGGTTCGGATGAGCGCGAGACCTGACCATCCGCACCCAGGGGAGAAGACCATGAAGATCGGCATCATCGGCGCGGGCAACATCGGCGGCAACCTGACGCGGCGTCTCACCACCCTCGGCCACGAGGTGTCCGTGGCGAACTCGCGCGGCCCGCAGACCCTGGGCGCGCTCGCACAGGAGACCGGGGCCACCCCCGTCACCGTCGCCGAAGCGGCGCGCGGCGCGGAGGTCGTCGTCGTCACCATCCCCCTGAAGAACGTGCCGGACCTGCCCTCCGGCCTCTTCGACGGGGCGGCCGACGGGTTCGTCGTGATCGACACCGGCAACTACTACCCGCGCCAACGCGACGGCCGGATCGCGGCCATCGAGGACGACGGGCTGACCGAGAGCCGCTGGACCGAGGGGCACCTCGGCCACCCGGTGGTCAAGGCCTTCAACGGCACCTACGCCGACGACCTGCTGACCCGGCCCCTCCCGGCCGGCGCCCCGGACCGGATCGCCCTGCCGGTCGCCGGGGACGACGAGGCGGCGAAGGCGACCGTTCGGGCCCTCATCGACGAACTCGGCTTCGACTCCGTCGACGCCGGCGGCCTCGACGACTCCTGGCGCCAGCAGCCCGAAACCCCCGTGTACGGGCTGCGTGCGGGCGTCGGGGCCGTCACCGAGGCGCTGGCCCAGGCCTCCCCGGTCCGCAAGGACGACTTCCGGTACCAGGACTGACCGCGGCGGGCCGGGGCCTGGCGGGCTGTGTCCTGCCGGGCCGCGTCCCGCCGGGCCGCGTCCCGCCGGGCCGGGACCTACGGGGCCACGAGGTCCGCGACGGTGGCGGCCACCACGCCGAAGAGGTCCCCGATGATGGTCAGACCGGCGCTCTGGAGCGTCGCGGCGGGCACCACGGTCCCGTCGGGCGCGGCCAGCGTGCGGGTCGCCGTGGCCTCGGCGACCACGGCGGGCCGGTATCCGAGGTTGAAGGCGCCCTGGGCCGTGAAGGTGACGCACATGTGCGTCATGAAGCCGGCGAGCACCAGGTCCTGGCCGGAGTCCAGCCCGCGCAGGGTCTCTTCGAGCGTCGTGGCGTGGAAGGCGTTCGGGACGGTCTTGACCACGACGGGTTCGCCGTCCCGGGGCGCCACCTCGGGGCTGATCGAGCCGATCTCGGCGCGGATGTCGTACGGGCCGCCCTCGCCGCCGTCGTTGACGACGTGCACCACGGGCGAGCCCGCGGCGCGTGCGGCGGCGAGCAGGCGCGCGCCCGCCGCCAGAGCGGCCTCGGCGCCCTCCAGCTCCATCACCCCGGTGCGGTAGGTCTGCTGGAAGTCGATCATGATCAGGGTCGTCGTGGCGCCGAGCCGGGGGAGCGCGGGGTCGAGCCCGGACAGCGTGCGCAGGGTGGCGGACGGGGTGACGGCGGTGGCGGTGGTGACGGACATGGGAAGGTCCTCTCGTTCGTTCACGGGAACCCGTGCGGGGCACGGGAAAAGGGCACGGCGAAGCCGCGGACGCGGCGGTGCCGGGTCAACAGGGTTCATGGGTCAACAGGGTCGATGGATCGGCCGGGTTGGTGGATCAGCCGGGTTGGTGGATCCGCAGGGCCGAGTGGTCCGCGGGGTCGCGGCGGAGGTCGGCTCAGCCGGCCGAGCGGAAGCGGCGCCGGTAGGCGGCCGGGGTGGTGGCGATCTGCTTGCGGAAGGCGCGGTGCAGGGTCTCCACCGAGCCCAACCCGGCGGCCGCGGCGATCCGTTCGAGCGGCTCGTCGGTCGTCTCCAACAACCGCCGTGCGGCTTCCACCCGGGCCGCCTCGACGTATCCGGCGGCGCCGACGCCCGTCTCCCGGCGGAAGGTCCGGGCGAAGTGCCGCTCGCTCACGCACATGCGCTGTGCGAGCGCCGCCGCGGAGAGATCGCCGTCGAGGTGATCGGCGATGTACGCGCACAGCTCGTCGATGTCCCGGCGCGCGGCCGCGGGCCGGCTGAGCGGGACGCTGAACTGGCTCTGGCCGCCCTGCCGTTTGAGGTACATGACCAGGTGGCGCGCCACGGCCAGGGCCATCTCCTCGCCCAGGTCCTCCGTGACCAGGGCGAGCGCCAGGTCCATGCAGGCGCTGATCCCGGCGCCGGTCCACACCCGCCCGGAGCGGACGAAGATCGGGTCCGGGTCGACCTGGACGAGGGGGTGGTCGGCCGCCAGCCGCGCGGCCGTGGACCAGTGGGTGGTCGCCCGCCGCCCGTCCAGCAGCCCCGCGGCGGCCAGCAGGTGCGCCCCCACGCACACCGAGGCGACCCGGTGGGCGTGCGGGGCGGTGGCCCTGATCCACTCGACCACCGCGTCGTCGATGCGGGGTACGGGCCCCTCCGGGCCCAGCTCCACCGCCCCGGGCACCAGCAGCGTGTCCACCGCCGCCCCGACCTCGGCGAACGTCAGGTCGACGGCGAGGCGGACCCCGGCCGAGGTGGTCACCTGGCCGGCTTCGGGACCCGCCAGCCGCACCTCGTAGGCACGGGTGGACGACTCGCGGTTGGCCAGCGCGAAGACCTCGGCGGGGCCGGTGACGTCGAGCAGGTCGACGTCCGGGAAGACCGCGATGACGACACGGTGGGGAGTGGGCATGCGTCCATCCTCACCGCCCGCTCCGGTGGCCGCAATGACGGTTCTCTGTCACATCCGGACATGCGCGCGTCCGGACAAGCACGCGTCCGGACAAGCACGCGTCCGGACATGCGCGCCTCCCGCGGCGCGCATGTCCGGACGCGCTCACGCCGTGACGGGCGCGAGGTGTGCGACGACCTCCGGGAAGCTGTCGACCACCCAGGTCGGCTCGGCCGTGGCCAGCTCGGCCGCGGAGTGCACCCCGTAGGTCACGGCCACCGAACGCATCCCGGCGGCCCGCGCCATCAACAGGTCGTGGGTGGTGTCGCCGACCATGACGGCGTGCTCCGCCGTGAGGCCCAGCCGGTCGAGGACGACCTGCCCGGACTCGGGGTCCGGCTTGGGCCGGGTGACCTCGTCCGCGCCGATCACGACGGCGAAGTGGTCCCGCAGCCCGGCCGCCGTGAGCAGGGCGTCCGCCGGGCCGTGGAACTTGCTCGTCGCGACGGCGAGCGCCACCCCGTCCTCGCGCAGCCGCGCCAGCCCCTCCGCGACCCCGGGGAAGACCAGGTCAGGGGCCTGCGGGAGCACTATGGTGTCGAAGAACTTCCGGTAGAGCAGGACCGCCTCGGCCACCTGGGCGTGCTCCGGCTCCCGCTCCAGCAGGAGTGCGAAGGCCCGCTCCAGGGGGAGCCCGATGGTGGCCCGTACGGCGAGGTCCGCGGGCCGGGTGACGCCGAGCGCGTCGAAGGCGGCCCCGAAGGTCGCCACGATGGCGCGCGGCGAGTCGACGAGCGTTCCGTCCAGATCGAAAACAGCGAGTCTGATCATGACGTCGAACCTACCGGTGCGCCGCCGCGGAGCGCGCCGTGCGCGGCGGCCAGCCGGCCCGCCGCCTCGGCGCAGGTCACGAGCACGGCCATGTTGGCCCGCGCCGCCCGACCGTCGGTCGCGGCGTCCACGGCGCGCATCAGGTAGCTGGTGAGCCCCTGCCCCGAGACCCCGTCCCGCTCGGCCGCGGTCACCGCCCGCGCGATGGCCGCCTCCACCTCCGCCGAGTCGACGGCGTCCGCCTCGCTGACCGGGGTGGTGATCAGGAAGGCCGTGGGGGCGCCCAGCGCCCGGTGCGTCTCGACGGCGCGCGCCAGGACATCCGGGTCGTCGATCCGGTGCGGGGCGCGGTGGCCGCTCGTACGGCAGTAGAAGGCGGGGAAGTCGTCCGAGCCGTACGCCACCACCGGCACGCAGTGCGTCTCCAGGTACTCCAGGGTCAGGCCCAGGTCCAGGATCATCTTCGCGCCCGCGGAGACGACTGCGACCCGGGACCGGGTGAACTGGATCAGGTCCGAGGAGACGTCGAAGGTCTGCTGGGCGCCGCGGTGCACCCCGCCGATCCCGGCCGAGGAGAACCAGCGGATCCCCGCCAGCTCGGCCGCCACCAGCGAAGAGGCCACGGTGGTGGCCCCCGGCCCGCCCCGGGCGAGGACCACCGGGAGGTCCCTGCTGGAGACCTTCGGGATGCCCTCGCGGGAGGCGAACCGCTCGATGTCGGCGTCGGTCATGCCGATGCGCAGCGCGCCGTCCTCGACGCAGATCGTCGCGGGCACCGACCCGCCCGCCCGGACCGCGTCCTCGACCTTGCGGGCCGTGGCCGCGTTGTCCGGGTAGGACAGGCCGTGCGTGATGACGTTGCTCTCCAGGGCCACGACGGCCCGGCCCTCGTGGAGGGCCTCGCGGACCTCCTCCGTGTACACGAGGGGGACCCCCGCGCCGGTGCTCACGCGCCGTCCCAGTAGCCCGGCGCCTTCAGCAGCAGCTCGCGGTGGGCGGCGATGTCGGTGACGACCCGCTCGTCCCAGTCCTCGGGCGCCACCGGTTCGAGGGAGATCGAGACGACCTCCTCGTCGACGGCGAAGGTCGCGGTCACGGCTGCCGTGACCGCCGCGTCGAAGGCGGCGAGCCGCTCGGGCGTGAGGTCCTTGGGGAAGTGACGGACGTGGACGTGGGGCACGGAGCCCCTCCTTTCGGTCGGCCCTCGCACGGGGGCGGGGCGGGGCTGGACGGGCACGGCGGCGGGCGGACCCCGTCGCGTCGCGCAGATCTCGGGCGGCGGACGGGTCTCAGGCGTCGGACGGATCTCAGGCGTCGGGCGGGGTCCGGGTCAGGACGGCCGCGGCGAGGGCGTCGATGCCCTCGGGGCGCAGCACCTGGTAGTGGTCGGCGGGCAGGTCGATGACGACCGGCGGGGCGGCGGAGTACCCCGACCGGCCCTCGATGAAGGAGTAGTCGTCGCCGGCGGCCCGGACGATGGTCACCGGTGCGCTCAGGCACCGCTCGGCCATCTCGTGGAAGGTGTAGTCGAACTCGTAGGTCTCCTCGACGATCCGGGTGATCCGCCGGACCGTCCCCGGATCCAGCTCCGGGAAGCGGCCGACCACGAACTCCACGAAAGTGGCCTCGTCCCGGGCAGCCGCCAGGCACGCGTCGAGGTCCGGCCGGTGGCCGATGGCGCCCGCGAACACCGAGTAGAGGATGGTCACGTAGCCGGGGTTGGCGTAGGAGGACTCGCGGGGGTACGGCCGCCCGCGCGCGTCCCGCAGCTTCGGGTTGCCCGGGCAGATCAGCAGCAGGTCGGCGACCCGCTGCCCGGACCGTTCGAGCTGCCAGGCGCTCTCGAAGGCCACCCGGGCCCCGAAGGAGTAGCCCCACAGCGTGTAGGGGCCGTCGGGCTGGAGCCGCCGGATCTCCGCCACGTCCGCGGCGGCCATCTCCCCGATGGTCCGGTACGGCGCCTCGCCCGCGTTGATGCCCGCCGCCTGGACCCCGTAGAACGGGCCCCGCGTACGGGCCTCGCGGGCCAGGAGCCGCAGGTTCATCGGATAGCCGCCGAGCCCGGGCCAGCAGAACACCGGCGAGCCCGGCCCCTGTGCGTACCGGCCGTCCGAGGGGCCGCTGTCGTGCAACAGCACCAGCCGGGAGGCCGGTTCGGGATCGGCGTCGGCGATCCGGTCGGCGAGGTCCGCCAGTCGGGGGTGGCCGAAGAGGGTCTGCATGGGCAGCGAGATCCCGAACTCCCGGTTGACCCACCGGGTGAGGGTCATCGCGATCAGCGAGTTGCCGCCGGACGCGAAGAAGCTGTCCGTCATCGACACGCCGTCCGCGTCCCGGTACTTCAGCGCCTTGCCCCAGGCCCCGGCGAGCAGCCGCTCGGTCCGGGTCCGGGGCGGTACCGGAGTGCCGGAACCGCGCGCGGGGGCGGTGAGTTCCTCCCGGGCGGACAGGGCCGCGTAGTCGATCTTCCCGTTGGCGGTGAGCGGCAGCGCGTCCAGCACCAGGACCCGGTTGGGGATCATGTAGTCCGGCAGCAGCCGGGCCAGGTCGTCCCGGATCATCTCCGTCGGGCCCCGCATGTGGACGGAGTCCTCGCGCATCCCGGTGGAGGAGACCTGCTCCTCGCTGACCTTCCCGCCGAGGAAGAAGTACGACGGACCCGAGGGGATGCCCGCGTCGGCCAGGACCGCGTCGATCCGCTGGGCGGAGGGCAGCGGCTGGCCCGAACGGGAGGAGTAGCCGGAGGACATCAGCCCCAGCCGCAGGCCGTTGCGCTGGAGCCGGTGCAGGGTGCGGCCCAGACCCACGTAGGCGAGCCGCTCGTCCCCGATCCGGCTGACGGCGCTGACACCGAAGCTCGCGGCCTCGTACACGCCCTGGTTGATGGCGATGACGTGCCGCTTCTCGACGATCTCGGACGCCACGGGGGTGAACTCCGCCCCGTCGACCCGGTAGAGGCCGCCCGGCAGGTCGAGCACCCGGCCCGGGTGCGCCTGGACGAAGAGGTCCACCGGGTCCGGACGCGCCGGGCGGTCGTCGGGGACCAGCTCGAAGCTCCCGACGAAGTGGTCCTCGTCGGCCACGTCGAGGGCGGACTTCACCGCCGTTCCGCCGTGCGGAGCGGGCGCCACCGTCAGCCCGTAGTCGGGGAGCACCTCCTCGAACACGCCCAGCATGTGCCCGGCCTCGAACTCCAGCACCTCCTCGATGTTGGTGCTGTACACCGGCTCGATCGCGGCCCGGCGCCCCAGGAAGTGCACCCTGAGGGTGCCGCGACCGGCCGCCGCGGCGCCCGCCGGACCGTCGCCGATCCGGACGAGGGTGTGGTCGACGGGGTGGAAGTAGTGGATCCCCGGCGCGAGTCCCGCGACGCCGCCACCGGTCTCCAGGTACATCTGCACGGCGTAGAGGGCGCCGGGGGAGGCGTAGGCGTACTTCGGCAGCAACCGCTCGCCGCTGCCGAAGGGGCCGAACCAGCGCAGTAGGGTGCCCAGTTGCTCCGCCGTGAGGTCCGCGGCCGAGCGCGCGGGACCGTGTTCCTGCCCGCGGTCGGTCCCGGCGGGGGAGCCGAGCAGCTCGCGCAGGTCGGCGCGGGTGACCTTCCCGCCCTCGTAGAAGCGGTAGGTCTTGCGGGCGAAGGCCGCCCGCCGCTGGTCGCCCGTGGCCTCCCGGCCGGGCAGTAGGGCCACCGGGCGCCCGTGGAGGGCCGCAGCGGGACGCAGGCCCGGGTTGGAGAGCTGGGCCTTGACCTGGAGCTTGCTCGCCTTGGACTGGTGGTGCGCGCCGTGCGCGCCCTGGTCCATCAAGGAGGCCTCGCGGGGGTTGAGTTCGACGAGCGCGATGAGCTGCTGGAAGCCGGTGCGCGGGTCGTCGGTGACCACCGCGGCGGCCCGCCGGACCCAATCGTGCTCCTCGATCGCGGAGGTGATCTCCTCCAACTCGACGCGGTAGCCGCGCAGTTTGACCTGGGTGTCGACGCGCCCGTGGAAGCGGATCGTGCCGTCCTCGTTCCACGAGGCGAGGTCACCGGTGCGGTAGAGCCGCATCTGCGGCAGGAAGGGGGCGGTGAGGAAGCGCTCCCGGGTCTGCTCGGGCAGGTTCAGGTAGCCCCGGGCCAGCTGCACCCCGCCGATGTACAGCTCGCCCTTGATGTCGGCGCCGACCACCGGGCGCAGCTCCCCGTCGAGGACGAAGCACCGGGTGCGCTCCACCGGTACGCCGATGGGGACGATCGCCGAGGCGTCCTGTCCGGCGAGGGCCGCGGGATCGACCGTGTGCGCGGTGGCGTTGATGGTGCACTCGGTGGGCCCGTACAGATTGACCAGTCGGGTGTCCGGCAGCTGCGCGGCGAAGGCGCGGGCCAGCTTCACCGTCAGTGCCTCGCCGCCCGAGAACACCCGCCGCAAGGAGGTGCAGGAGGTCAGGCGTTCGGTGTCCAGGAGAGCCTGGAGCAAGGTGGGCACGCACTGGAGGGTGGTCACCCCTCGCGCCGTGATCGTGTCGACCAGGTCCTCCGGGTCCCGGTAGCAGCCGGGCGCCCCCATGACGACCTGGCCGCCCGCCGCCGGCGCGAGGATCTCCCACTGCGCGGCGTCGAAGCTCATGGGCGTCTTCTGGAGCACGGTGGTGCCGGGGCCGAGGTGGCCCTGGTCCAGGAGCCAGCCCAACTGGGAGACGATGCTGTGCTGTTCGATCAGCACGCCCTTGGGGCGACCGGTCGAGCCGGAGGTGTAGATAACGTACGCGAGGTCGCTCGGGCGTGCGGCCGGCCGCTTCCCGGGGCGCCGGCCCGTGCGCTCCGGTTCGCCCGAGGTCCGGGGCGGTTCGCCGCCCAGGGCCAGGACGGTGGTCCCGATCGGCGCCAACTCCCGCACCCTCGCGACGAGGTGGCGCTGCGTCACGACGATCTCCATGGCGGAGTCCTCGATCATGTAGCGCAGCCGGTCCTCGGGGTAGTCCGGCGACAGCGGCAGGTACGCCGCGCCGGAGTCGAGGATGCCCCACGCCGCGGTCATCAGGTCGAGGGAGGGCTCCGCGTACAGGCCCACCGGGGCGTCCGCGCGGGCCCCCGCCCGGCGCAGCCGGCGCCCCAACAGGGCTGCTGCCGCGCCCAGTTCGGCGTAGGTCAGCTGGTGATCCGCGCAGCGGACGGCCACCGCGTCGGGCTGGGCCCGGACCTGCTCGGCGAGCAGGTCCGAGAGGACGGTCGAGGGGGCGGCCCACGTGCTGATCGGATCCGCTCTCCCGCTGATCTGCTGTGCGGTCATCTGGCCACTCCGGACGGGTGGGACGCGGCGGGCGCCGGAGGTCCGCTGGACACGGGGGGAGCTTCGACGGGCGACGGCAGGGGTTCCTTGCGCTGCCCGCCGCGCGGCTGGGCGACCACGACCGCCGCGACGACCGCGACCGCACCGGCCAGTTGGAGCGGCCGCAGGGTCTGGCCCAGTGCCAGGTAGCCGAGCGCGGTGGCGGCGAGGGGGGAGATGAAGCCGAGGAAGGAGACGGCGAGCGCGGGCAGCCGCTCCACCCCGCGGAACCAGACGGCGTAGGCCAGTAGCGCACCGACGAAGCCGAGGTAGCCGAAGCCGGCGAGGTTCCTCCCGGTGATCGTGTCCGGCAGGCCCTCGCCGAGCAGGGCGAGGGGGGCGAGGACCAGCCCGCCGACGGTCAGTTGCCAGCCGGTGAAGGTGAGCAGGCCGACCCCCTCGGGGCGGCCCCAGCGCTTGGTGAGCACGATGCCGCAGGCCATGCAGACCGCGGCCGACAGGCCGGCCGTCACGCCGGTGGCGTTGAGCCCGGCGTTCGGTTGGAGCACGAGGAGCCCGACTCCGGTGGCGCCCAGGGCGCAGGCCACCAGGTGCACGGCCTTGATCCGGTCGCCCAACAGGAGGGCCGAGAGGATCAGTACGAACATCGGCTGCACCGAACCCACCAGCGCGGCGACCCCGCCGGGCAGGTGGTAGGCGGCCAGGAAGAGCAGGGTGAAGAACGCGCCGATGTTCAGCACGCCGAGGACCAGCGCGCGGGCCCACCAGATCCCGCGCGGCAGCGTGCGCCCGATCATCAGCAGGATCAGCCCGGCGGGCAGCGCCCGGACCGTGGCCGCGAGCAACGGGCGGTCCGCGGGCAGGAATTCGGTCGTCACCAGGTACGTGGACCCCCACACGGCGGGGGCGAGGGCGGTGACGGCGGAGTCCGCCGCGACCCGGTGGCCGCTCACCGCGCGGCCACGGCCGAGTCGGTGGTGCCGAAGAAGCGGTCCCCGAAGTCCCCGATGCCGGGAATCATGAAGGCGTTCGGGTTCAGGCACTCCTCGATGGACGAGGTGATGATGGTGACGGCCGGGTGTTCGCGGTGGACGGCGGCGATCCCCTCGGGCGCGGCGAGGAAGTCGACGAGGACGATGTTCTCCTCGCGCACCCCGGCGTCCGTCAGCACCCCGATCGCGGCGTTCGCACTGCCGCCGGTGGCCAGCATCGGCTCCAGCAGCAGGACGTGCCGCTCGGCTATGTCGTCGGGCAGGTTCCAGTACTGCAGGTGCGGTTGCTTGGTGGTCTTGTCCCGCTGGATGAGGATCTTGCCGATCCGGATGCCGGGGATGAACTCGCGCAGCGCCTCGGCCATCGCGTCCCCCGCCCGGATCACCGGGACGGCGCACAGCTTCCCGGTGAACTTGAGCCCGTGGTAGGTCTCGCCGACCGGCGTGATGACCTCGTGCTTGTCGAAGGGCAGCAGGTCCAGGGCCGATTCGAGCAGTAATCGGATCACGCGGCGGGAGTACAGGACGAAGTCGGCGCGGGTGGCGCCACGGTCCCGGATGACCGTGTGCAGGGCGCGCAGCTGGTTGGTCTGGGGGAGTTCGTGGACTTTCGGGGTCGTCGACATGGGTCCTGCTCTTCGTCGGTGGGGACGCGGACGGAAACAGAGCAAACACTCTGTGACTTGGTGTCCGCAAGGGTCCGGCTTCCGCACGCCTGACCGAATTCCGCCGTGCGTGCCCCGACCATCGACGTCCCGCGGCGCCCCCGACCACACCCCCCACCGACCCGACCAGCGCCTCCTACCGCTCCCCCTCCCGGCCCGCCCTCGCCCCGGCGCTCCCTTCCTTGGCCGGAACCGGTCGCACCGGGAACGGCTCGGGCCGCTCCGGCGACGGCGACCGTCAGCGCGCGGTCAGGGCGTACGCGTCGAGGGGCGGGTTGGCCCGGGGGCGGGCGAGCGCGTCGAGGGTGTCCAGGGTGGGCCGCAGGGCGCGGGCGACCGCCGAGTCCGGGGCGAGGGCGGCGTACATGTCCCGGCAGATGGCGATCTCCCAGTCCGCGTCCTGGAGCCCGGTGGTCTGCACACCCCGCTCCGCCACGGTCCGCCAGCCCGCGGGGCCGAGCAGGGCGCGCAGCGCGTCGCGGGACATCGGGGTCCGCACATTGGCCCCCTCGCCGTGCCCGTACGCGGCCGCCTGGCCCTGGGCCAATACGGCGAGCAGGTGCGGGATCCGGTCGGCCGAGCGCGGGGTGAGGTCCCATTCGGCGAAGCACAGCGTACGGGCCCACGGGCGCACCCGGGCCAGGGTGTCGGCCAGCTGCCCGGTCGAGCCGAAGTACCAGGAGCAGTGCGCCAGCACCACGTGGTCGAAGGAACCGTCCGCGATGCCCGCCGTCGCCTCCTCGTCCAGCACGTCGAAACCGAAGCGGAAGTCGATGCGCGGGCCGAGCGGCCCGGCCGCGAGCCGGGCGGCGGAGTCGCCGACGGTCACCGGTGCGCCGTAGGAGGACTCGGCCACGTCCACGGCGAGCACGTGGCCGTGCGGCCCCACGGCGTCCGCGAGCACGGCGGTCATGTCGCCCTGGCCGCACCCGACCTCCAGCACCCGCGCGCCGGGCGCGATGTCCCAGTGCCGCACCAGCTCCACCCGGTGCCGGGTCTGCACCTCCTGGACCGCGCGGTCCTGGTCGGCGGCGGCCATCGCGGCGGCGAGTTCGGTGATGCGGTCGGGCGGGGTGTCGGGCACGTGGTCCTCGGATCCGGGGGTGGGGGAGGTGGCCCGTACGCCGTACGACGTCGCACGCACGGGCGCTCGGAGCGCCGGCGCGGGGCCGTCATGACCCCATCACGTCTGCCGCGCGGCCGCATCGGAATTTCCGGCGGCCGGGACTCCGCTCCATCCGCGGGCGAGCGCGGTGAAGGCGCGGGCCGCCGCGCTCTCGTACGCGCTCTCCCGGCGCAGCAGTACGACGGTGCGCGCGGGCAGGGCGGGGGCGAGGTCCACGGGGTGCAGGCCGGGCCGGTCGCGGGCCAGGGCGTCGGGCAGCACGGTGGCGAGGGGGGTGCGCCGGACGATCTCGGTGAGGGCGCCCAGCGAGTTCGCCTCCACCGCGATCCGGGGCGCGACGCGCTGCGCGGCGAAGTAGTCGTCGATGTGCGAGCGCGTCGCGAACTCGCCGCTCAGCAGGGCGAGATCGCACCGAGCGAGATCGGCGGCCGGCAGCGGCGCGGTGCGTCCGACGAGCGGGTGGGAGTCGCCCACGACGAGGCCGAGGCTCTCGGTGAAGAGCTCCGTGGCCCCGATGCCCGCGAGGTGCGGCCCGTCGAAGGCGATGGCGAGGTCCAACTCGTCGGCGAGCAGGGCGGACTCCAGCTGGGCCTGCGTCATCTCCTTGACGTCCAGGGCGATCCCGGGGTGGCGCCGGTGCAGTTGGGCCGCCAGCGGACCCAGCAGGTAGGCGGTGAAGGTCGGGGTCATGGCGAGCCGCAGGGTGCCCCGGGAGAGGTCCGCCACGTCGAGCACGGCCCGCTCGGCCGCGGCCAGGTCCCGCAGGGCGCGCCGGGCGTAGTGCAGGTAGGCCGCCCCGGCGTCGGTGGCCCGCACGGTACGCCCGCTGCGGTCCAGGAGCTGGACGCCCACGGCCCGCTCCAGCTGCCTGATCTGCTGCGACAGCGTCGGCTGGGAGACCCGCAGCTCTTCGGCGGCGCGGGTGAAGCTGCCCTGCTCGGCGACGGCGAGCAGATAGCGGAGGTGACGCAGTTCCGGGGCCATGGACCCCAGGATAGACCCAGGTATAGATGAGACCAATATCGATCATGCTCAGTACGACTTGGACGCTATAGGTCCAGGTCGTGCATGGTGGATCTCGTCAGCCCGGCACCACCGACGCCAGGCCGACGCACACCGAAAGGAGCGGCCATGCACGATCTCGCAGTGGGCGTCGCGCACTTCCAGCAGGACGTCTTCCCCACGAAGGCCGGGCTCTTCGCCCGCCTGGCGACCACCCACCGGCCGCACACGCTGTTCATCGGATGCTCCGACGCCCGCGTCGTGCCCGAGCTGATCACCCAGCAGGAGCCGGGGGAGCTGTTCGTCATCCGGACCGCCGGGAACCTGGTGCCCGCCTACGCCCCCGGGGACGAGGGTGTCGGGGCCAGCATCGAGTACGCCGTCGCCGTCCTGGGCGTGAGCTCCATCGTGGTCTGCGGACACTCCGCCTGCGGCGCCATGACGGCGCTCGCCGAGGGCCACGACCTGACCGACCTGCCCGCCGTCGCACGCTGGCTGCGCCATGCCGACGCGTCGTTGGCCCGGAGCGCCCCTAGTGCCCGTCATGCCGGTGGCGCCGGCACGGACGCCGCCGCGGACCGGGTCGGCGCCCTGATCCGGGACAACGTCAGCGCCCAGCTGGCCAACCTGGCCACCCACCCGTCGGTGGCCCGCGCCCTGGCCGCGGGCACCCTCGCGCTGCGCGGCTGGGTCTACGACATCCCCACCGGAACCGTCGAGGACTTCGCCCGCGCGGCCTGACCCGTCCCCCCTCCCCCCTCACCCCTACCGAAGGAAGAAGCCCCCATGCTGCACGCCCAGTTCGACCCCTCCGCCCGGCAGGCCCTCGCGATCACGGCCGTCGACGCCAAGACCCGCAAGGACCTGTCCTGGCAGGAGATCGCCGACGTGACCGGTCTCTCGGTCGCCTTCGTCACCGCCGCCCTGCTCGGCCAGCACCCGCTGCCGGCCGACGCGGCCGTCGCCGTCGGGGGGCTGCTCGACCTGGACGCCGACGCCGTGCGCCTGCTCCAGACCGTCCCGACCCGCGGCTCGATCCCGGGCGGCATCCCGACCGACCCGACCATCTACCGGTTCCACGAGATGCTCCAGGTGTACGGAACCACCCTCAAGGCCCTGGTGCACGAGCAGTTCGGTGACGGCATCATCAGCGCGATCAACTTCCGGCTCGACGTCCAGAAGGTCGCGGACCCGGACGGCGGCGAGCGCGCCGTCATCACCCTCGACGGCAAGTACCTCCCCACCAAGCCCTTCTGAGCGGCCGGTGAGCCTGCGGGCCGTACCCGCCGGTCGGCGGGTACGGCCCGTGCGCGTCAGCAGGTCAGTCGGTCAGCAGGTCAGCCGGTCGCCCGGGGTGACGCCCAGGATCTGCGTGAAGGAGCGGTACTTGTCCACGCGGCTCTGGACCTGCGCCGGGTTGCCCCCGTTGCACTCCAGCGAGCCGTTGATGGACCGGATCGTCTCGCCGAAGCCCGCGCCGTTGACCATGGCCGTGTGGGCGGTCATCGTGCCCGGGCCGTTCTGGGTGTTCCAGTACCAAAGGGCCGTCTTCATGGCCACCGCCGGGTCCTGCTCGACCAGGTACGGGTTCGCGAGCAGGTTGATGCCCAGGGCGTCGCCGGCCGCCTTGTAGTTGAAGTTCCAGCTGAGCTGGATGGGACCGCGGCCGTAGTAGGCGGCCTGTCCGGCCGGACAGCCGTAGGGCTGGGACGCGTCGCAGTAGTGCGGGTAGTTGGCCGTGTTCTGCTCGACGATGTACACCAGCCCGCCCGTCTCGTGGGCGACGTTCGCCAGGAAGGCGGCGGCTTCGCGGCGCTGGGTGGTGGCGTCGCCGGTGTGGGTGAAGCCCGGGTAGGCCGACAGCGCCGCGACCAGGCCGTTGTACGTGTAGAAGGGGTTCCGGTTCGGGAACATCTGGTTGAACTGGGCTTCGGAGACCACGAATCCGGACGGGTTGGGCCCGGGACCCGGGTCCGGGTCCTGGCCGCCGCCGCAGGAGCCCTGGTCGGACCAGACGCCCCACTGGCCGGTGGTTCCGGGCGTCTCGCCCTGCGTCCACCACTTGGCCTGCCAGTTGTGGCCGCCGTACGAGGTGGTCATCCCGTTCGTGTACACGGCGGAGGAGGCCCACGGGCCCGCGCACGCGGCGGCCGCGGCGGCGGGACCGGCGGGCAGGGCGATGGCGAGGGCGGTGGTCACGGCCGCGGCGGAGGCCAGGGCGAGGGCGCGGCGGCGTAGCGCACGGATCACGGAACTGCTCCTTGGGTGGGGGGACTTGCCGTGGGGGGCAACTACCGCCACTCAAGCGAAGCTGGTCTGGACCTGTCAAGGTCTAGACCAGCTTCGGCATATGTGCGCCCGATGATCCCCCCGGCCCTGCCCCCGACCATCCCCCCGCGCGACTACTCGCCCGACGACCGCCCGCCGGCGGTCACCGGCCAGCTGCCGCCGAGGGCGAGGGCCGTGCCCACCAACCCGATGTGACTGAAGGCCTGCGGGAAGTTGCCGAGTTGGCGTCCGCTCACCGGGTCGTACTCCTCGGCCAGCAGCCCCACGTCGTTGCGCAGTTCCAGCAGCCGCTCGAAGAGTTCGCGCGCCTCCTTCTCGCGCCCCGTCATCAGCAGGGCGTCGGCCAACCAGAACGAGCAGGCCAGGAAGGTCCCCTCGGCCCCCGGCAGCCCGTCCACGGGCGGTCCCTCCGTCGAATAGCGGCGGACGAGCCCGCCGTGGCTCAGCTCGCGACGGACCGCGTCCACCGTGCCGATGACCCGCGGATCGTCCGGCGGCAGGAACCCGACCCGGGGGATCAGCAGGGTCGCCGCATCGAGCTCGGTGGAGCCGTACGACTGGGTGAAGGTGCCCCGCACCGGATCGAAGCCCTTCTCGCACACGTCGCGGTGGACCTCGTCGCGCATCGTGCGCCAGCGCTCGATGTTGCCCTCGATCTCCGGGTTCGCCTCCAGGGTGCGCACCGCCCGGTCGGCGGCCACCCACGCCATCACCTTGGAGTGCACGAAGTGCCGGCGCGGACCGCGCACCTCCCACAGGCCCTCGTCGGGCCGGTGCCAGTTGTCCGCCACGAAGCGCAGCAGCGCCACGTTGATCTGCCAGGCGTGCGGCTCGGCGGGCAGCCCCGCGGTGCGGGCCAGGTAGAGGGAGTCGATGACCTCCCCGTACACGTCGAGCTGGAGCTGGTCGACCGCCGCGTTGCCGACCCGCACCGGTGCGGACGACTCGTAGCCGGCCAGCCACGGCAGGTCCGTCTCCGGGATCCGGCGCTCGCCCGCGATCCCGTACATGATCTGGAGGTCGGCCGGATCGCCCGCGACCGCCCGCAGCAGCCACTCGCGCCAGGCCCGCGCCTCGTCGAGGAAGCCGGTCTGGAGCAGCGACCCGAGGGTGAGGGTCGAGTCGCGCAGCCAGCAGTAGCGGTAGTCCCAGTTGCGCACCCCGCCGATCTCCTCCGGGAGGGAGGTGGTGGGCGCGGCGACGATCCCGCCGGTGGGCGCGTAGGTCAGGGCCTTGAGCGTGATCAGCGAGCGCATGACGGCCTCGCGGTAGGGGCCCTCGTACAGGCACTGCTCGGACCAGGCCCGCCAGTCCTCCAGGCTCTGCTCCAGCGCCTCGTACGGATCGATGAGGTCCGGGCGCGGCTCGTGCGAGGCGTGCCAGGTCAGCACGAAGGCCACCCGTTCGCCGGCCTCGACGGTGAACTCAGAGCGGGTGCTCCTGTCCTCGCCCCAGGTCTCCACGGGCGGATCGCTGCGCAGCCACGTCGAATCGGGTCCGGCCACGGCGACCCGGTGGCCGTCGCTGCGGCGCACCCACGGCACGACGGCGCCGTAGTCGAAGCGCAGCCGGATCGTGGCCGCCATGGGCACCGCACCGGAGAGCCCCTCGACGATGCGCACGACATCGGGGGCGACATCGCGCTGCGGCATGAAGTCGGTGACCTTGACGGTGCCCTCGTCGGTCTCCCAGATCGATTCGAGCACGAGCGAGTCGCCCACGTAGCTCCGGCGGGTGCATCCGGTCCCGGCCGGTGCGACCGCCGGAGCGATCCGCCAGTGGCCGTTCTCCTCGTCCCCCAGGAGCGCCGCGAAGCAGGCGCCCGAGTCGAAGCGGGGCAGGCACAGCCAGTCGATGGAGCCGTCCCTGCCGACCAGGGCCGTGGTCATCAGGTCGCCGATCAGCGCGTAGTCCTCGATGCGTTGGTTCACGCGATTCGTGTTCCCCCGTGATCAGCGGACTAAGCGGGCCGACCGGGGGTGAGATCGCGGTACCCCGCGACCGGGACGCCCGGCGGTCAGCGGGTGCCCAGGGTGATCCAGCGGGCGGTGCTCGGGACGCCCCGGGCGTTCAGCAGGAAGAGCATGTAGTGGCCGGGAGGGGCGTCGGCGGCGCTGGGGGGCGTGCGCAGGTCGACCGTGTCGCCCCGGACCGCGGCCAGGCGCAGTTCGAGGTGGCGCTGACTGGTGTTCACGGAGTGGGTGACGGTCGTGGGGGCGAGGAGCACCGCGCGCCGGACCTCGCCGGGCGTGCTGGTGCCCACCCGGAACTCCGTGTCGTAGCCGAGGTTCCCGGCCGGCACCCGGTCGAGCGCGGGCCGCGCGCCCCGGTGCAGGTAGGCGGGCTCGTAGAGCTCGATGCTGCCGTCCATGCCGTCGCGGACGTCCGGGTCGTTGGCGATCTGCTGGAGTTCGTCGCCGGTGACCATGACCCGGCCGTCCGGCAGTACGAGGGCGTTGGAGTGGTAGCCGCGGGGGAGCCGCTGGGCCGGTCCGAGCCGCCACCGGCCGTCCGCCCCGCGGGTCTCGATCTGCCGGTACTTGAGGTCCGCCTCCGGGTTGAAGGGGCCGTGGCCGTAGTTCCGGGTGTCCAGGGCTCCGTTGACCGTGAGGAGGGTGGCGTCGGGCAGGATCAGGGTGTCGTCCTGGGTCCGGCCGAAGGCCCGCGGCTCCTCGGTGGTCCACGCGCCGCCCGCGAGCCGGTAGGTGTTCGGGTCGTGCGGGTCGCCGCCGAGCACGAGGACCGCGTCGGGGCCGCGGAAGCCGGCGGGCAGCGGCACGGCCGAGCCGTAGCCGCGGAAGTCGGCGGGCCGCCGGGCCAGGTCGGCGCGCGTCTCCTTGACCGGGTCGAAGAGCCACTGCTGGTCCGCGTCGCGCCCGAGCCCGTAGATCATGCCGTCCCGCAGCGAGAAGAGGTGCGGGTAGTCGTTGCGGAAGGGCGCGTCCGCTCCGAACCGCTCCACCGGGAGGCCCGCGGGAATGTCGTACGTGCGCCACGGCACGGGACGCGAGCGCGCGGGGAAGCGCTCCACGACGGGGGTGGGGGTGCCCGTACCGCGCTCCGACTGGCCGGACATGACGAGCTGGCGGCCGTCCGCGCCCGTCACCACCGAGGGGTACCAGCGCCCCACGGACATGTCGCGGTTGCGGAACCAGGTCTCGGTCCAGGGGTCGAAGACGAAGGACAGCTTGGCGCCGGTGCCGCCCTTGCCGCCCACGTTGCCGCCGAACACGGCGACCATGCCGTTGGGCAGGAAGGCGTGCCCGGCGCAGAAGAAGGGGGCGGGCCGGGGCGCGTAGGTGCCGTCGGGCATCAGGACGGTCGGCGGCTCGACCTTCTTGAAGGAGCGGGCTCCGGTGCCCTTGGCCGGGTCCCAGAGGTAGGCGCGGCCGGCGTTCGTCCGGCCGATCCGGTCGGTGGGGCCGGTCTCCTTGGTGGGGTCGGTGCCGACGCGCTCGAAGGAGAAGAGGAGGACCTTGCCCGTCGGCAACTGCGCGACGTGGACCCCGAAGTCGGGGGAGGGGAAGTAGTCGGTGAACCGGCCGGAGGCGGCGGGGTCGAAGGAGGCGTTGGTCGTCCGCTGGGAGGAGCGCAGCGCCTCCAGGCTCGCGGTGCGCTTGGCCTGCGGGTACTCGGCCGAGCCGGTGTTCCCGACGGCGAGGCGCCGGCGGGCGTGTTCCCGGGCGTGGTCCTCGCCGAGCAGGGCGACCTCACCGGGGTCCGGTGCGGGCCCGGACCGGGCGGGCTCCGCCGCTGCGTCGTCGTGCCGGTGGGCGACGGCCGGCGGGGGCGCGGCGCCCCGGGGAGCGGCCGTGGCGGGGGCTGGGGCGGTGGCGGCCAGGGCGGCGACGGCGGACAGGGCGACGAGGCCCGCGCGGGCCGACCGGGCGGCGGTCGAGGTGGAGGCGCGTGCGGTGGAGGAGCGTGCGGCGGACCGGTGTGCGCGGGGCATGGGGCTCCTGGACGCGAGAGGGGAGGGGGCGCCACCGGGTGATCTCCCGCACCCTCGGGCCGAATCGCCGCCCATAGTAGGAGAAAAGGGGCGAACTGCTGGACGTGCCGCGCGCGCGGCGCGGGGGTTGGGCCGTCCAGCCCTTGGGGCGGCGGTCTCGATCGCGCCGAGTCCCGGGCCGATCACGCCAATACCGCCCGGTAGTCGGTCCGGTGCGGCGGACCACGGCTTAGCGTCCGGCCATGCATTCGAACAGACGGACGTCCGCCCAGGTCGTCACCGCACCGGTCATACCCGCACCGGTCATACCCGCCCCCGCTCCCGCCCCGCCGAGTCGCCGCGCCCTGCTGCGCACCGCCGTGGCCGGAACGGCCGCCGCCGGATCCGTCCTCGCCCTGGGCTCCGCCTTCCCCGCCTCCGCCGCCCCCGCGCCCGAGGACCGCTCCGGGGCCGGGCCCCGCCCCGCCACCCCGCAGGAGGCACTGCGCCGCCTGGCGGCCGGCAACCGGCGCTGGGCCGCGCAGCGCCAGGAACACCCGCACGAGACGCCCTCCGTGCGGCTCCAGCTCGTGGCGGGCCAGCATCCGTTCGCCGTGGTCCTCGGCTGCGTGGACTCCCGCGTCCCGCCGGAACTGGTCTTCGACCAGGGCCTCGGCGACCTGCTGACCGTGCGCTCGGCGGGCGAGGTGCTGGACGAGGCGGTGCTCGGGAGCATCGCCTTCGGCGTGCTCGAACTGGACGTCCCCCTGGTGCTGGTGCTGGGGCACCAGTCGTGCGGGGCCGTCGGCGCCGCCGTCCACGCCGACGAGAGCGGCGAGCCGCTGCCCGCGCACGTCCAGTACCTGGCCGACCAGATCCGACCCGCGATCGACCGCACCCGCGAGGGCGCCGCCCGCGTCGACGCGACCATCGACGCCCAGGCCCGGCGCACCCGGCAGCGGTTGGCGGCGGAACCCGACCTGGCCCGGCGCGTGGCCACCGGCAGGCTGGCCGTGGTCGCGGCCCGCTACGAGCTGCGCGACCAGCGGGTGCGCACCCTGTCCTGAGCCGCGCCGCCCGGCGCCGCGGCGGATCGCCCCCCGGCGTCGGGCGTGTCGCCCGGATGGGTGTGGACGGGGCCGCCCGGCACGACAGGGCGGTGGGGTGCTCGTAGCGTCGTGAGCGTCAGGGCCACTCGGCCCGACACGGTGAACTCTCCCCTGATGAGAGGCCATGTCGATGCAGTCAGACGCGCCGATATCGAGCCTGCTGCGGGTCCACCGCGGCACCGCCGAACCCGAGGAGCTGGCCGCGATCGCGGTCGTGGTGGCCTGCCTCGTGGGACGCGCCTCGCACGCCGTCCGCGAAGCCGGCGGCCCCGCCCGGCCGGCCCGGGCACCCCGCCACCGGCATCAGGCGCCGCGTGCCCACGGATGCTGGGCGGGGTGCTGGGCCTGCGGCTGACCCGCACGCCCGGGGACCGGTCCAGCGGACCGGTCCCGGACCCGTCCCGCCTCAGCCGGTGCGGAGCACCTGCGACAACACGTCGAGCAGGACCGCCTCGGGAGCGCCGGACTCCGGTGTCCCGCCGCCGTCCGTGCGCCAGGCCACGAACCCGTCGGGGCGGACCAGTACGGCGCCCCCGGCGGGCAGCTCGTGCACCTCGGTCCAGTCGGCGTCGTCCGCCTGCACCAGGTCGGCCCCCGACCCGGCGGACCCGACCGTGTAGCAGTCCAGGCGCGCGCCGCTGCGCCGGGCCGCCTTCCCGGCGGCCTCCGCCCACGGGGTGCCCGGCGAGGTCAGCAGGACGAAGGACCGCTCGTACAGGTCCAGCGTGGAGAGGCGCTGCCCGGCCCGGGTCACCCACAGGTGCGGGGCCCGCGTGCCGACGTCGCCCTTCAGGCGCAGCCCGTCCGGGATGACCGGGCGGTCCCGGTCGCCGCCCACGACCGCGCCGACCGGGTAGCAGTACCCCATGGCCGTGGGCAGCACCCCGCTCTTGGGGCCGCCCCCGCCCATCGTCGGCGGCGGCGCGTAACCCGGGTGGCTGTGCTCGGCCGAACGCGCCGACGCCCGCTCGCTGGTGGCCCTGGCCACCGGAAGGCGTTCGGCCTCGTAGGTGTCCAGCAGCTCGATGCCGGCCGAGCCGTCGAGCACCGCCGCGATCTTCCACGCCAGGTTGTGGGCGTCCTGGATGCCGGTGTTGGAGCCGAAGGCGCCCGTCGGGCACATCTCGTGGGCGGCGTCGCCGGCCAGGAACACCCGTCCGGAGGAGTACCGCACCGCCACCCGTTCGGCCGCGTGCCAGGGTGCCTTCCCGCCGATCGCGACGTCCAGGTCCGGGACGCCGATCGCCTCGCGGATCTGGCGCACGCACCGCTCGTCGGTGAAGTCCTCCAAGGTCTCGCCCTGGTCCGGGTGCCACGGGGCGTGGAAGACCCACTGCGTGTCGTTGTCCACCGGCAGCAGCGCACCGTCCGCGCCCGGGCGGATCAGGTAGCAGACGATGAAGCGCAGGTCGCCCAGCACCTCGGTCAGCCGCTGGGACCGGAAGGTGATGCTGACGTTGTGGAACAGCTCGCCGCCACCCGTCTGGGGGATGCGCAGGGCCTCCCGCACGGGGCTGCGCGGGCCGTCCGCCGCGATCAGGAAGTCGGCGCGCACCCGGATGTGCTCGCCGGTCTCCCGGTCCTTCACCAGGGCGTCCACACCGTGCTCGTCCTGGTCGAAGCTCATCAGCTCGGTGGAGAACCGCACGTCGGCGCCCTGCGCCCGGCTCTGTGCGGCGAGTTCGGGCTCGATGTTGTTCTGGCTGCACAGGCACCAGCCGGTGGGGCTGAAGCGGGCCAGCGCCCCGCCCGGGTCGACCTCCTTGACCAGCCAGTTGTGCTGGTCGCCGGTGAGCGATTCGGTCTGCAGGATGCCGTTGTTGCCCTCCAGGGCGGACGCGGCCCGCCGGATGGCCGGTTCCGCGCCGGCCGTGCGGAACAGCTCCATGGTCCGGGCGTTGATCCCGCGTCCGCGCGGGTGCTCGGACGTACCGGCGTGCTTCTCGACGAGCAGGTGCCTGATCCCGTGGCGGCTCAGGAACAGCGAGGTGGACAGGCCCACGAGGGAGCCGCCCACGACGAGGACCGGTACGCGGACATCGGGGTTCTCTTCCATCGGCAAGGGGCTCCTGATTTCTGTGCGGATCCTGCGGATCGTGCGGGGGAGTGAACTCCTTTATGCCCCCGATCGGCGACGGAGCCCGGGCGATTCGCCGCTTGTCACCCGCTTGATTGTGAGATGTAGCGATTCGTCCCGGTCCGGATGACCATGAGGGACAGCGGACCCCCCGCAGCGGAAACGCGTTGGCCCGCACGTCCTCACGAAGGAGTGAGTAGATGACCCACACCCTGGCCGAACGGGTGTCACAGTCCGCCTTCGACGGCTCGATGCTCCGGGTCGTCCTGCTGATGGACCTCCACGAAGGAACCCAGCAGCGGTTCTTCGAGGCGTACGAGCAGCTCCGCCACGACATCGCGTCCGTCCCGGGCCACCTCGGCGACCAGCTGTGCCAGTCCTTCGAGAACCCCTCCCAATGGCTCATCACCAGCGAGTGGGAGAGCGCACCGCAGTACCTCGCCTGGGTCAACAGCGAGGAGCACGCCGAGCAGGTCCGCCCGCTCGGTGCCTGCGCCCGCGCCATGCGACCGCTGAAGTTCACGGTCCTGCGCGAGACCGGCAAGCGCTACGACACCCCCGAGGCCCCCGCGGTCCGGGCCCGGCTGCAGCCCGCGCCCCGGCTCGGCGCCGGCATCGTCCGCCACGGCCTCACCTTCACGGTCAAGCCGGGCAGCGAGGCGGCCGTGGCGGAGATCCTCTCCTCCTACGCCTCTCCGGCCGCCCGCGTCGACGACCACACGCGGCTGTGCCGCACCTCCCTCTTCATGCACGGCAACCGGGTGGTGCGTACGGTCGAGGTCCAGGGCGACCTGATGGCGGCCCTGCGCCACGTGTCCGAACAGCCCGAGGTCCGTGCGGTGGAAGAGGCCCTGAACCCCTACCTGGAACAGGACCGGGACCTGGCCGACCCCGAATCGGCCCGGATGTTCTTCATGCGCGCCGGGCTCCCCGCGGTCCACCACATCGCGGCCCGCGACGGGGAGGCGGCCCCGGCCGAGGTCCACCGGCACGCCGTCCTCTACCCCGCCAAGCCGGGCTACGGGCCCGCCCTGGCCCGGTTTCTCTCCCAACAGGACGAGGCCGCGGCCCGGCGCCCCGGCGGGGCGGTGCGCAGCAGCAGCGTCTTCCAGCGCGACGACATCGTGGTACGCCTCCTGGACGTCAGCGGACCGCCCGAAGCCCGCCCCGCCGCTGCCGTCGGCATCGAAGGGCCGCGCAAGGCGGCGGTCCTCGCCCGGATGCTCGTGGGCCCGGCCGGACACTTCCCGGCCGCGCCCCACCCCATGAAGCTGATCACGGACCGGCACGCTCCCGCGCGGTCCTGATCCGGCCGCGGCGCCGCCCGCGCCGGGCCGACCCCGCACCGCCCCCCACGCCCAGCGACGACAGCCTCGTGCAGGCTCCGTCTCCGCCCGGAGGAAGTCCGCCATGACCAGAGAACGCCCACGCATCGTCGACCTCAGCGAGACGCAGCCCAACACCCGGCGCGGAGGAGATCTGCGAGCCGTGCTCACACCGACCTCGGTGGGCTGCACCAGCGGTTTCATGGGCCTGGCCGTGATGGCCCCCGGTGAATCCATCGCCGAGCACTACCACCCGTACTCCGAGGAGTTCGTGTACGTGGTCGCCGGGCACCTGGAGGTCGACCTCGACGGCGAGGCCCACCCGCTGCGCACCGACCAGGGGCTGCTCGTCCCCCTCAACGTGCGCCACCGCTTCCGCAACGTCGGCGACACCGAGGCCCGGATGGTCTTCCACCTCGGCCCGCTCGCCCCCCGGCCGGAACTGGGACACGTCGACACCGAGGAATCCCCGCACGCGTCCGCGCACGCGTCGGCCCATACGACGGCCGTCGAATGGGATCGTCCGCCGGACCGCACGGGAGTGGTGTCGTGACCCGCCGCCGGGTGGCCGTCACCGGAGTCGGCGTCGTCGCGCCCGGCGGCATCGGCACGGCCGCCTTCTGGGACCTGCTGTCCCACGGCCGTACGGCGACCCGGGGCATCACCCTCTTCGACCCGGCCGGATTCCGCTCACGGATCGCCGCGGAGGTGGACTTCGACCCCGCCGCGCACGGCCTGGACGAGGACACCGCGGCCCGGGCGGACCGGTACATCCAGTTCGCCCTGGTCGCCGCCCGCGAGGCGGTGGCCGACGCGGGCCTCGACCTGACCGCCGACGGCAGCTGGCGCACCGGGGTCTCCCTGGGCACCGCCGTCGGCGGCACCACCCGCCTGGAGCACGACTACGTCGCGGTCAGCCAGCAGGGCGAGTGGTGGGACGTGGACCAGCGCCTCGCCTCGCCCTTCCTGCACCGCGCGTTCACCCCCGCCACCCTGGCCTCGGCCGTGGCGGAGCAGACGGGCGCGCGGGGCCCGGTCCAGACCGTGTCCACCGGCTGCACGTCCGGACTCGACGCGATCGGGTACGCCGTCCACTCCATCCAGGAGGGTCGGATGGACGTGTGCATCGCCGGCGCCTCCGACTCACCCGTGTCCCCCATCACGGTCGCCTGCTTCGACGCCATCAAGGCGACCTCGGCGAACAACGACGACCCGGCCCACGCCTCCCGGCCCTTCGACGCGCACCGCGACGGCTTCGTGCTCGGCGAGGGCGGCGCCGTCCTCGTGCTGGAGGAGCTGGAACACGCCCGGGCCCGCGGCGCCACCGTCTACTGCGAGATCGGCGGGTACGCCACCTTCGGCAACGCCCACCACATGACGGGGCTCACCACGGAGGGCCTGGAAATGGCCCGCGCCATCGAAACGGCCCTGGCCCAGGCGCAGGTCGCCGCGAGCGGGATCGACTACGTCAACGCGCACGGCTCCGGCACCAAGCAGAACGACCGGCACGAGACGGCAGCGGTCAAACGGGTCCTCGGCGACCACGCCTACAAGACCCCGATGAGCTCGATCAAATCCATGGTCGGGCACTCGCTCGGCGCCATCGGAGCCATCGAACTCGCCGCCTGCGTCCTCGCGCTCCGCCACCAGGTGGTGCCCCCGACCGCCAACTACGAGACCCCCGACCCCGAATGCGACCTGGACTACGTCCCGCGCACCGCCCGTGAACACCCCCTGCGCAGCGTGCTCTCCGTCGGCAGCGGATTCGGCGGGTTCCAGTCCGCCGTGGTCATGTCCCAGCCGAAGGAGGTGCGCGTGTGAACGCCCGTGGGAACGAGCGGGGCAACGCCCCCACCGGTAGCGCCCGTCGGCCGTCCGGCCCCCCGGCGGTCGTCATCACCGGCATCGGGGTCGTCGCCCCCAACGGGATCGGCGCCGACGCCTACTGGAAGGCCACCCAGGCGGGCGACCCGGTCATCGGCCGGATCACCCGACAGGGCTGCGAACACCTCTCGCTGCGCGTCGCGGGCGAGGTCCGCGGCTTCGACCCGGCCACGCTGGTCGAGGAGCGGTTCCTCGTCCAGACCGACCGGTTCAGCCACCACGCCCTCGCCGCGGCCGACCTGGCCCTGGAACACGCCCGGCTCGGCCGCGCGGACTACGAGGACGACCCGTACGCGGTGGGCGTGGTCACCGCCGCGGGATCCGGCGGCGGCGAGTTCGGCCAGCGCGAGCTGCAACGCCTGTGGGGACGCGGACCCCGCTACGTCGGCCCGTACCAGTCCATCGCCTGGTTCTACGCGGCGAGCACCGGCCAGGTCTCCATCCGGCGCGGGTTCAAGGGCCCCTGCGGGGTCCTGGCCAGCGACGAGGCCGGCGGGCTCGACGCCTTCGCGCACGCGGCCAGGGCCATCCGGCAGGGCAGTCGCGCCATGGTGGTCGGGGCGACGGAAGCACCGCTCGCGCCGTACTCGGTGGTGTGCCAGCTCGGATACCCGGGGCTGAGCGTCAGCGACGACCCCGAACGGGCCTACCGCCCCTTCACCGAGAAGGCCTGCGGCTTCGTCCCGGCCGAGGGCGGCGCCATGTTCGTCGTCGAGGACGCGGACGCCGCCGCCGAGCGCGGTGCGCCCGTACGCGCCACCCTCGCCGGACACGCGGCGACCTTCACCGGACCCGGCCGCTGGGCGGAGTCCGCCGAGGGCCTCGCCCACGCGATCCGGGGCGCGCTGCGGGAGGCCGACTGCGCCCCGGAGGAGATCGACGTCGTCTTCGCGGACGCCCTCGGCACGCCGGAGGCCGACGCGGCCGAGGCCCGGGCCCTGCACGAGGCCCTCGGCGCGCACGGCCGGACCGTACCGGTCACCGCGCCCAAGAGCGGTACCGGGCGCGCCTATTGCGCGGCCGGCACCTTGGACGTGGCCGCCGCCGTCCTGGCGCTGGAACACGGCATCCTCCCACCCACCCCGAACGTCTTCGACGTGTGTCACGACCTGGACGTGGTCACCGGTGGCGCCCGCTCCGCGGAGCTGCGCACCGCCCTCGTACTGAGCCGGGGGCTGATGGGCTCCAACTCGGCGCTCGTCGTCCGCGGGCAGCACCCGTAAGGGGCCGTTGCCCGTACCGGCAGCACCCACCGGCAGGTGGCCGCGGCCTTGGCCTCAGTCCCCGCCGTGGTCGCGGCCTCAGCCGTAGCCGTAGTCGCAGTCGCAGAGAGAAAGGCACCCACCATGTCCGACCGACTCACCATGGAAGAACTCGCGGGCCTGATGAAGACCGCCGGAATCACCGTCGACCCCGCCGAGATGGCGAGCCGGCCGGACGCCGTCTTCGACGACTACGGCCTCGACTCGCTGGGGCTCCTCGGCGTCGTCGGCGAGTTGGAGAACCGGCGGGGCCGCGCGCTCCCCACCGACGCGGACCGCTGCAAGAGCCCCGCGGAATTCCTCGACCTGGTCAACAACAGCCTGATGACGGGAGCCTGACATGGCCGGCCACACCGACAACGAGATCACCGTCAAGGCCCCCGTCGACCTCGTGTGGGAGATGACCAACGACCTCCCCAACTGGCCGCAGCTCTTCAGCGAGTACGCGTCCATCGAGATCCTCGACCGAGCCGGTGACACCACCCGCTTCCGGCTGGCGATGCACCCGGACGAGAACGGCGTCGTGTGGAGCTGGGTCTCGGAGCGCACCGTCGACCGCCCGGGCCTGACCGTCCGGGCCCGCCGCGTCGAGACCGGACCGTTCGCGCACATGGACATCCACTGGGAGTACGCCCCGGTCCCCGGCGGCACCCGGATGAGGTGGGTGCAGGACTTCGCGATGAAGCCCGAGGCCCCCATCGACGACGCGGGCATGACCGACCGGATCAACCACAACTCCCGCATCCAGATGGAGCTGATCCGCGACAAGATCGAGCGGCACGGCCGGGAGAAGGCCGAGCGCCCCGTCCCCGTCGCCGGTGGCCGCTGAAACCCGTCACCACGAGTAGGAAGGCACTCTCCCTCCCATGCACCAAGCGCTCATCGTGGCCCGTATGGCGCCCGGCTCCGCACCCGACATCGCCGACCTGTTCGCGGCCTCGGACGCGGGCGAACTGCCTCACCTGGTCGGCGTCAAGCGCCGCAGCCTGTTCCAGTTCGGCGAGGTGTACCTGCACCTGATCGAATCCGACGTCCCGCCGGGCCCGGCCATCGCCGGGGTCACGGAGCATCCGGAGTTCCGCAGCCTCAGCGACAGCCTGACGCGGTACATCAGCCCGCACGACCCCGAGACCTGGCGCGGCCCGAAGGACGCGATGGCCCAGCGCTTCTACCGCTGGGAACGCCCCGCCTGAGCCGGGAACGGACCGGTTCCCCCACCGCACGGCCCACGGGCCGGGACGGACGCCGCCGCGCACACCGCGCGACGCTCCGCCCCGGCCCGTCCGGCTGCACCGCCCGCCCGCCCGCTCGTCCACGGGCCGACTCGGGTCACCGGGACAGCCGCAGCGCACCGGTCGGGGCCGCGGGCGCCGGGCCGAGGGTGGTGGTCCCCGGCGCCGCGCGGTGCCCCAGGCCCGTGCGGTACGCGTCCAACGCCGCCTCCGTGCGTCCCGCCTGCCGCAGCAGATCGCCCAGCAGCCGGCACAGGTCCGCGAGGTCCCCCGACGCCCCGCTGCGCTCCAGGAGGGCCAGCGCCCGTACGTAGTGCTCCTCGGCCGCGTCGGTGTCCCCGCGCTCCTGCGCGATCAGCCCCAGCAACCGGTGGGCCCCGCCCGCGTGCACCGCGCCGTGCCGGTCACCCAGTTCCAGCAGCTCCGCCAGCAGCGCGGCCGCCTCCTCGTACCGGCCGAGCCGGCGCAGTACGTCGGCCAGCTCCACCTCGACCTGCGCGGTGTAGAGCGCGGCCCGGCGCGCCGCCAGCATGTCCCGCGCCGTCCGCAACTCGGTCTCGGCCGCGTGTAGTTCGCCGTTCTGCGACTGTACGTACCCCCGCATCCAGTGGCAGTGCGCGAGGTCGGCGCCCAGGCGCAGCTGCCGGTAGATCGCCTGCGCCTTGGCCAGCGAGGCGTCGGCGTCGGCGGGTCGCCCCTCGGCGAGGAAGGTCCGGGCCACCTGCCGGTGCATGCCCGCGACCAGGGCCGGATCCCCGACCCGGGGCGCGAGCGCCAGCGCGAGTTCGGCCGCGTGCGCGGCCCGCGCGTGCGCGCCCATGTCGATGTAGGGGCCGATGACGGCCGCGTAGAGCAGCACCAGCGCCTCGGGATCGGGCAGCCCGCCCGTGTTCAGCTCGTCGATGGTGGATTCGAGCAGGTAGCAGGCGTAGCGCAGCTCGCCGGCCAGGAGCAGCGCGACCGCGCGGCCGCGGATCGGGCGGGCCCTGCGGTGCAGCGGTTCACCTTCCAGCAGGCGCTCCGCCGCCTCGAACCGGGCCACGGCGTCGGTGAGTTCACCCGATTCCAGGGCGCAGTCGCCGAGGCCCAGCAGTGCCTCGGCCCGCTCCGCGGTCAGGCCGAGCCGCTCCGCCTCGGCCAGGAGCGGCCGGTAGCGGTCGGCGGCCTCGTCGGCGGCGCCAGTGGCGAGCGCCCGTTGCGCGTCGGTCAGGCCGAGCCGCAGCTCGGTGGCCAGAGCGGCGGACCGGCCGGTGGCCAGCTCCTCGTAACTGACGTCCAGGCGTCCGGCGAGGAAGCGCAAGGCGGTCTCGGAGGGGCGGACCTTGCCTGACTCCAGCGTCGAGACGTACGCGGCGCTGTAGGCGGGCTCGGCCAACTGCCGCTGGGTCAGACCGCGTTCCGCCCGCAGTCGCTGAACCCTGCGCCCGATCTCGATCGGTTCGTCCATCGATGCTCCCTGTTCGCGCCAACGCGCCGCCGAGTGAACAGTATTGGGGCGCGCGGACCATTGCGCACGCCTGCTGCGCCCCCTAATTTAAGCAATCGATTCAGTCTGCTTAACCAGTCACTTAACTTCCGTACTTCCATTGCTCGACTTCCTTGTCGTAGGGGGCATTTCGTGGGACGAGCGCATTTCGTGAGATCGGGGCACTTCGCGGGGCGGGGGCGGTCGCCGAGGCGGATCGTGCGCGCGGTCGCCGTGGCGTGCTGCGCCACCGCCGTGCTGCTGGCCGCGGGGCCGGGCGAGGCGGGCGCCGACCCGGCGCCGCGGCCGACCGCCGCACCGCCCGGCGGCGCCCGCGTGCCGGTGGAGGTGCCGGGGCCGGAGCACGGCGGCGAAGCCGGTTCCGGATCGGTCGAGGTACCGGCCGGGGGTCGGGCGAAGCCCGGGCTGCGGCTGCCCGAGGCCGGGCGGGCGGCCGATGGGGCCGTCACCAAGATGATCGACAACGGCGCTGTGGCCGACCGCCTCGACATCGTGGTCGTCGGCGACGGCTACACCGCCGCGGAGCTGGACCGCTTCCACCTCGACGCCAAGGAGAAGTGGGCCGAACTCTCCGCGGTCGAGCCCTACGCCAGCTACCGCAACCTCTTCAACGTCTGGACCGTCGACGCCGTCTCCCGGGAGTCCGGTGTCTCCGGCGACCCCGCCCCGGCGACGGTCCGCGACACCGCGCTCGGTTCGTACTTCTGGTGCGAGCAGATCGAGCGGCTGCTCTGCATCGACCAGCCCAAGGTGGACGGTTACGTGGCCAAGGCGCCCGCGGCCGACCTGGTGATCGTCCTCGCCAACAGCGCCAAGTACGGCGGCGCGGGATACAACGAGCCCAGCGCGACCCTCGGTTACGCCGGCATATCGACCGCCTCGGCGGGCAACCCGAAGTCCGGTCAGGTAGCCGTCCACGAGACCGGCCACTCGCTGGGCAAGCTGGCCGACGAGTACTTCTACCCCGGGGTCCCGGAGTACGAGCATTACACCGGTCCCGAGCCCGCCGACTCCAACACCTCCACCCTCGCGGCCGGTCCGATGGGCGAACAGCGGACGAAGTGGTACCGCTGGCTCGGCGAGCCCTCGCCCGACGGCGGTGCGGTCGGCGCCTACGAGGGCGGCGGTTACTTCGTCACCGGCCTCTACCGGCCGACCGACGCCTCGATCATGCGGGTCCTGGGCAAGCCCTTCAACCTGCCCGGTGTCGAGGCGATGATCGCGGGGTTCCACCAGTACGCGCGGCTGGCCACCCCGCTCGCCCCGACCGGGCGCACCCTGCGGCTGCGGGATGCCGCGAAGGTATCCGTACCCCGGCTGACCGGTCCGGACGGGCGGCAGCCGGTGGTCCGCTGGTACCTGGACGGGCGCGAGCAGAAGCGGTTCGAGGGCCGCAAGGAGGTGCACGTCGGCGAACTGTGGCTCTTCGACCTGCGGGCGCACCGGCTGACGGTCACGGTCGAGGACCGCACCCCCTCGGTGCGCGACCCGGAGATCGCCCGCAAGCTGCGGTCGTCGGTCGAGTGGCAGGTCCGTCTGTAGCGCGCGCCCGCGGCGCGGTCCGGTGATTGCGGTCAACTCCGGCCAAAAGCGCGGGGGAAGGGTGGAGGCGGGGCCCGGGAAGGCGAGAATGATCACGAATGTCCGTGGCCGGACCGGGCCCGCGGATCGCAGAGAACGGGAGCCGCAGGTGCCTTCCCCATGCCTCGATCGATGCCACCGCCACCGCATCAGCAGGACCGCGGCCACCGCCGCCGTACTGCTGTCCCTCCTGGCCGGCGCGGTCCCGGCGGCGACCGCCGCCGACCGCCCGGCCCCGGGCCCCGCCCTAGACCGGCAGCGGCTCGACCAGGACCTCGACGCCGTGCACGCGGCGGGCCTGTACGGCGCCTACGCGGCCGTGCGGGACGGCGCCGACCGGTGGCGCGGCGCCACCGGCTTCGCCGACGTCGACGCGCGGCGGCCCACCCGCCCCGACATGCGCCACCGGATCGGCAGCGTCACCAAGACGTTCACCGCGGTCGCCGTGCTCCAACAGGCGGGCCGCGGCCGGATCGAGCTGGACCGGCCCGTCGGCGACTACCTGCCGGACCTCGTCCCGGGCGAGCGCGGGCGCAAGATCACCGTCCGCATGCTCCTCAACCACACCAGCGGCATCGCGGACTACCTGCCGACGGCCTTCCCGTCCCTCCTCCAGGGCTCCACCCGGAGCATCGACGACAACCGCCACCGCCGCTTCGCCCCGACCGAGCTGATCGGGTACGGCGTGGCCGCGCCGCAGGTCTTCGAACCCGGCGCGGGGTGGTCGTACTCCAATACCAACTACGTCCTGCTCGGCGAACTCCTGCTGACCCGCACCGGCGAGGACCCGGAGACCGTCATCACCCGTGACGTGATCCACCGCGCCCACCTGCGCGACACCTACTTCCCCGGCGCCGAGACCACGGTGCGCGGCCCGCACGCCAAGCTCTACGAGTCGTTCTTCGGATACATCGACCCGCCCCGCGACTACAGCGACTACGACATGTCGTGGGGCGGCACGGCGGGCGCCCTGGTCGCCACCATGGACGACGTCAACACCTTCTACCGCGCCCTGCTCCAGGGCAGCTTGCTGCGCCCCGAACAGCTCCGGCAGCTGCTGACCACGGTCCCCGTCAAGGACGCGGACGGACGGGTGACGATGCGCTACGGCCTCGGCATCGTGCGGCTCGACACCCGGTGCGGGCCGGTCTGGGGCCACGACGGCGCCGTCTTCGGCGGCGGCACGCTGGCCCTGTCCTCGGCGGACGGCGGGCGCCAGCTCGCCCTCGGCTCCAACCTGACGAAGTACGAGCGGCTGGACGCCAGCGGCAACCCGCTCCCGAACGCCATCGACGCGGCCAGGAGCGTCTTCATCGACGAGGCCCTGTGCGGCGGCGGCGCGGCAGCGGGACCCGGCGCCCGCACCACCGACCCGGACGCCGTGCGCGGCCCGGACGAGGCCCTGGCGCGGCGGGCGGCGGCCCGCGGCTGACGGACGACCGCCGGGCCGCGGGGGAGGGGGATCAGCCGTTCGCCGCGTACTCCCAGAAGGCGCGCATCAGCGGCGGCGGGGTCGGGCCGGCCAGCTCCAGCTGGGTCAGCAGGATCGAGACGGCCCCGGTCGACGGCACGAGGTGCGCCGCCGTACCGGTGCCGCCGACCCAGCCGTAGCGGCCCGGCACGTTCCACGGATCGCGCGCCCGCACGTCGACCGACCCGCCGAAGCCCCAGCCCTGGCCCTCCAGGAAGAGCGCACCCCCCGAGCGCTGGGCCGGAGTCAGCCAATCGGTGGTCATCATGCGCACCGACTCTGGCGACAACAGCCGGCCGCCACCCGCTGCCACGGCCCCTCCGGCGAGCAGCATCCGCGCGAAGGCGTACCAGTCGTCGACGGTCGAGACCAGCCCGCCCGCGGCGGACGGGAACGCCGGCTCACGGCTCCACTGACCGTCGCGGACGTCCACCAGCTCCAAGACGCCGCTCCCGTCGGCGGCCGCCCGGTACTGCTCGGTGAAGCGGCCCAGCGAAGCCGCCGGCACCGCGAAGCCGGTGTCGACCATGCCCAGCGGAGCGAAGACCCGCTCGTCCAGGAACCTGGCCAGGGGCTGCCCCGCGACGCGCGCGATCAATACGCCCAGGATGTCCGAGCACGTGTGGTAGAGCCAGGCCTCGCCCGGCTGGTACAGCAGCGGTATCCGCGACAGCGCCGCCATCCAGGCGTCCGGCGACGCGACGCGCTGCGGCTGCGGGGGCCCCTGGAGCAGCTCGCTGAAGAGCGGGCCGACCGCGGGGAGCGAGAAGTCCTCCGGGAAGCCGTACCCGGCGCGGAAGGTCAGCAGGTCGGACAGGGTGATCGGGCGGAGCGCGGGCACCACGTCGTCGACGGGGCCCGACGGCGTACGGACGACCACCCGGTCGGCCAGCTCCGGCAGCCAGGGCGTGACCGGAGCGTCCAGCGCGAGCAGGCCCTCCTCGACCAGCAACAGGGCCGCAGCGGCGGTGATCGGCTTGGTCAGCGAGGCGATGCGGAAGATCGTGTCCCGGGCGATCGGGGCGCCGCCCCGGGCATCGGAGGACCCCACGGCCGCCACCTCGACCGAGTCCCCGCGGGCCACCAGTGCCACCGCACCCGGCAGCGTCCCCGCGTCCACCGAGGGTTCCAGCATCCCGCGCAGACCGGTCATGTCCCCACGCTCCCCATTCGCGATGCTCGCCGGGCGCGCTCCCGCGGCCGGCCCCTCGGAGGGAGGACTCCCGGGGCCGCCCGAGATCATCGCCCGACCGCGACGCCCTAACGCATGTCCATGCCCGGGTCGTCGATACGGCTCTCCTGCTCGCTCTGCTCCTGCAGCCGGCGGGCCTTGTCCTGGAGCCGCTTGCGGTCCTGCGGGTCGGCGGCGCGCTCGGCCGCCTCGTTCAGCTCCTGCGCCTTGGCGCGCATCTGCCCGGCCCGGCCGCCGGACTCGCCTGCAACGCTCATGATCACTCCTCGGATCGGTGGGGAGAGCGGGCGCACTCAGCGAAGCAGCAGTGCGGCGCGTCCGCATCCCGGGACGCGAGGGGGTGACGGAGCGTGGCGATCCCCGGTCCCGGGAGGCCGGACCGGGGACCGCCGGGGATCCGAAGCACGCCCTAGAAGGGCCCCATGCGCAGCTGCGCCCAGGTGTCGGCGCCGACGATCCCGTCCGCGGTCAGCCCCCGCTGCTGCTGGAAGCGCCGCGTGGCCTCGGCGGTCGCCGCGCCGAAGGTGCCCTCGGGCTCGGCCTGCGACCAGGACACCGGAACGCCCCAGAAGTCCAGCAGGCACTGGGCCTCGCGGACCGTCGCGCCCAGGCTGCCCTGCTGGACGGTGGGGGGAGTGGTGCGGATGTCCCAGCCGCACTGCACACCGGTCAGTGGCCAGTCCGTGCGAGGGCCGCCGTCGGCCGCCGCGGCGACGGAGCCGGCGGGCGTCGCGGAGGCGGTCCCGGCGGCGAGCAGCCCGGCGGCGGGCAGTAGGGCGAGGACGAGCGCCGCGGACGTGGCGGCGCGGCCAAGAGCCTTCATGGGATTCCCGTTTCCTCGTGGGTCGGATGTGATCATCGGACGTGATCACCGGACCGCCAGCGTAGGCGCCGGCGGGGCCGCTCCTGCCCGTGTCGATCCCGGAATGCCGAAAATGGCCTGATCCGATTTCCGGAGTGTCAACTTCCCATATCGGACTGATACGTTCCGCGAGTTGATCTTGCCGGTCGCCCCCGCGTGGCCCGGCGATCCCCTCGTGCAAGGAATCCCACATTGGTCCGCCAGCCGTCACACCGTCATGCCGCGTCGTTCACCCGCGTCGCGCTGTCCGTCCTGCCCGCGCTCCTGCTGGCCCTGGTGCCCGCCCTCCCGGCGGCCGCCGCCGAGACGCCGCACCTGGACTCCGTCGAACGGACGCTCCGCCAGGTCAGCCCCGGCCTCGAAGGCCGTGTGTGGGAGCGCACCGCGGGCAACAGCCTCGACGCGTCCACCCCGGGCGGTGGGGACTGGCTCCTCCAGACCCCCGGCTGCTGGGGCGACGCCACCTGCACCGAGCGCCCCGGGACCCGGCGGCTGCTCGACAAGATGACCGAGAACATCTCCCGGGCCCAGCACACCGTGGACATATCCACCTTGGCGCCGTTCCCCAACGGGGCCTTCCAGGACGCCGTCGTCGCCGGCCTCAAGGCCTCGGCCGCCGCCGGGAACAAGCTCACCGTCCGCGTGCTGGTCGGCGCGGCCCCGCTCTACCACTTCAACGTCGTGCCGTCGAAGTACCGTGACGAGCTGGTGGGCAAGCTCGGCGGCGACGCGCCGAACGTCACGCTCAACGTCGCCTCGATGACCACCTCCAAGACCGGGTTGTCCTGGAACCACTCCAAACTCCTCGTGGTCGACGGCCAGTCGGTCGTCACCGGTGGCATCAACGGTTGGAAGGACGACTACCTCGACACCGCCCACCCGGTGACCGACGTCGACCTCGCGCTGAGCGGCCCCGCCGCCGCGTCCGCCGGGAAGTACCTGGACGAGCTGTGGTCCTGGACCTGCCAGAACAAGGGCAACATCGCCAGCGTCTGGTTCGCCTCCTCCAACGGCGCCGGGTGCCTGCCCGCGCTGGCGCGACCGCAGCCGCGTACGCCCGCGGGCGGTGACGTCCCGGTGATCGCCGTCGGTGGACTCGGCGTGGGGATCCGGCGCGACGACCCGACCTCGACCTTCCGGCCGACCCTGCCCACCGCGACCGACACCAAGTGCGTCGTCGGCCTGCACGACAGCACCAACGCCGACCGCGACTACGACACGGTCAACCCGGAGGAGAGCGCGCTGCGCACGCTCATCTCCAGCGCGGGCGCACACATCGAGATCTCGCAGCAGGACCTCAACGCGACCTGCCCGCCCCTGCCCCGCTACGACGTCCGGACCTACGACGCCCTCGCCGCGCGCCTGGCCGCGGGCGTCAAGGTCCGGATCGTCGTGAGCGACCCCGCCAACCGCGGCGCCGTGGGCAGCGGCGGTTACTCGCAGATCAAGTCCCTCGCCGAGATCAGCGACACGCTCCGCGACCGCCTCGCGCGGGTCACGGGCGACCAGGCCGGCGCCAAGGCCGTGATGTGCTCCGGGCTCCAGCTCGCCACCTTCCGCAGCTCGGCCAACCCGACCTGGGCGGACGGGCGCCCGTACGCCCTGCACCACAAGCTCGTCTCCGTCGACGACGCCGCCTTCTACATCGGGTCGAAGAACCTCTACCCCGCCTGGCTCCAGGACTTCGGCTACGTGGTGGAGAGCCCGGCCGCGGCCGAGCAGTTGCGCACGCAGCTCCTCGCGCCGCAGTGGCAGTACTCCAAGGCGACCGCCACGGTCGACTACGAGCAGGGCATCTGTCGCTGACCTCGGGACATCCGGCGCCACAGCCGGAATGCAGGGCGCACCTTGTTGAGTGACAAGGCCCCTTCGGTCGGCTTCGACCCGCGCTGATCGCGCGGTGCGCCGCGGCCCCCGGGTGGGGGACGCGGCGCACGGCGGAGCGGGGCTCAGTGGAACAGCATCGAGGCGCCGCCGGCGGCCGTGGTGACCGATCCGGGGCACAGGAAGCTCCCCGAGGTCTTGGTCGCGGTGAAGGCCTGGTTGAGGTACTTGCGGGTGGCGCCGTCGCGGTTCCACACGATGTTGGTGGCCTTGTAGCGGCAGGAGATGAAGCTCTGCTTGCCGGTGATGTCGATCGCGTCCGTCTTCGCGACGCCGCTCGCGTCGTCGAAGGCGAAGGCGGGGTTGTTGTTGAGGGTCGCGGTGATGCCGCCCGTACAGGACAGGTTGCCGCCGGGCGTGTTGATGGTGGTGCGGTCGACCGTCAGCGCGGTGGGGGGATTCGCGCTCGTCCTGGCGTTGGTCCAGGTGCAGGTGTTGCCGGCGACCACGATGACGCCGTCGGCCCGCTGGTCCGCGGTGGGGCCGAGGGCGATCGCCGCCGAGGATCCGGCGAGGACCGTGGCGGCGGCCAGGGCGGTCAGGCCCGTCCATTTCCTGATGCTCATCATGTGCTCCTCATTGTCATGTCCTCGTGGGGGTGGAC
The DNA here is from genome assembly GCF_055565515.1 of Streptomyces sp. NPDC028419. Classification (NCBI taxonomy): domain Bacteria; kingdom Bacillati; phylum Actinomycetota; class Actinomycetes; order Kitasatosporales; family Streptomycetaceae; genus Streptomyces; species Streptomyces sp. NPDC028419. The sequence continues at coordinate 295,150 of NZ_JBVHUE010000002.1, forward strand.
CGACGCGCCGTGGAACGTCCCACAAGGACCTTGAAATGTCAGGCCCATGTCAAGCAATTGGCCGAATGGCTCCCCTCGCGCGGCGGCCGGCGGCGGCGGGCGGGGTGGTGGACGCCGCGGTCGAGGGGTTCGCCGAGCGCGGCCCCGAGGGCGCCCGGATCGCCCGCGTCGCGACCCGGGCGGGCGTCAACAAAGAGCGCATCTACCAGTACTTCGGCTACTTCGGCGGCAAGGGGAAGCTGTTCGTCGCCGTCCTGGAGGCCGAACTGCAGAAGCTCGCCGCCGCGGTACCGCTGGCGCCGGAGCAGGCCGAGGACCTCGGGGACTACGCGGGCCGGATCTTCGACTACCACCAGCGGCACCGCACTTCGTCCGGCTGCTGGCCTGGGAAGGGCTCCGGTGCCAGGACCGGGTGGCCGCCGCCCAGTGCGAACGCACCGACCACTACGACGAGAAGATCGCGGCCATCGCCGCCGCGCGGCGCGCGGCCCTGGTCGACGCGGTCCGCCGCCTCACGGCCTGACGGCCCGGTCGCTCGTCGTGCGGGCCGCGCGTCGCAGGGTCGGGCCGCGCGTCAGACGGTGACGACGGACTTGCCCCGGACGCGGTGCTCCGCCAGGCTCCGCACGGCTTCGGGTGCCTCGCTCAGCGGGTACGTCCGGTCCAGGGCCGGGGTCAGTCGGCCGGCGTCGACGAAGCCGGCGAGCACGTCGAGGTCCTCGTACCGCTCCACCGCGGCCATCGGGCGCAGCCGTTGGCCGACGAAGGGCGAGAGCAGCACGGCCCGGAGCAGCCGGCCCATCCCGCCCGACCAGCGGCCGCCGGCCTCGTTGCCCACCAGGACCAGCGTCCCCCGGGGCGTGAGGGCCCGCCGCAGCCGGGTCACGGGCCTGCCGCCCGCGATGTCGAGGACGAGGTCGTAGCGGTCCGGCGCCCCGCCCGCCGCGCCCGTACCCGGCCCCGCGCCGATCTCGGTGCGCGTGTAGTCGATGACGTGGTCCGCGCCGAGCGAGCGGACCAGGTCGGTCTTGGCGGTCCCGCACACCCCGGTGACCTCCGCGCCGTACGCCTTGGCGAGCTGCACGGCGTACGACCCCACGCCCCCGGAGGCCCCGATGACCAGCACCTTGTGCCCCGCGCGGATGCCCCCGCTGTCGCGCAGGGCCTGGAGGGCGGTGAGCCCGGACACCGGCAGCGCGGCGGCCTGCTCGAAGCTCAAGGAGGGCGGCTTCAGGGCGAGTTTGGCCTGCGGCGCGCAGGCGTACTCGGCGAAGGCGCCCTTGCCCATGCCGAACACCTCGTCGCCCGGCCGCAATCGCGTCACGTGCGCCCCGACCGCCTCGACCGTGCCCGCGAGGTCCATGCCGGGTATGCGGTACTTGGGTCGGCGGAGCCCGTAGCCCATCAGTCGGATCAGATAAGGCGTCCCCGTCATCAGGTGCCAGACCCCGGCGTCGACCCCGGCCGCGCGCACCCGTACGAGGACGTCGTCGTCGCCGGGGACGGGCCGCTCGACGGCGGTGTCGAAGCACATCGCGTCGGCCGAGCCGTACGCGTCCTGGACGATGGCCCTCATGACCCCTCGCTTCTCTCGTCGGTGGTGCCGTCGGTGTGGGTGTCGGTCTCCGTGCCGGCCCCGGACGCGTCGTCGTCCGGGTACTGGAAGACCGTGTCGAGCGGGACCCGGAAGACGCGGGCGATCTGGAAGGCCATCTGGAGCGAGGGGGAGTAGCGCCCCTTCTCGATGGCGATGACGGTCTGGCGCGTCACGCCGATCCGGTCCGCGAGCTCCGCCTGGGTCATCTCCCCGTGCGCGAACCGCAGGGCGCGGATGCTGTTGGTGACCTCCGTGGGCTTCACCATGGCTGGAAGCCCCGCCGGTAGGCGGCGATCTTGGCCATGGAGCCGAGGACCGCCGACAGGACGAAGGCCAGGTAGACGGCGTTGGCGATCCAGAAGTAGTCCAGCTCGGCCATCGCCATCAGGAGCGCCGCCACCGAGCCGATGACGACGAACGACTGCCCGATGTGCTCGCCGAACCGGCTGATCTCCCGGTCGCGTTGGTCCGTGCGCCGGCCGCTCCCGGGGGAGCCGATGCCCAGGGCGATGTTGACCGCGATCGTCGCGGCGATCGAGCCGCCGATCGACCACAGCATCAGCGGTACGTACGGCACGTCCGCGGGGGAACCGCTCCCTGCCCGCACCAGCACCAGGGACAGGTACACCGCGTACGCCGCGACGGCCACCAGCCCCATGGTCCAGGCGCGCTTCTCTTCGAACGACACGTGCACCCTCCGATCCCGATCCCGCTCCTGTGTAAAGCATCTTTGACACGATGAACGTAAGGTCTGCTTGACCTCGTGTCAATGTTTCTTTACTTCATGCGGCGCGTGGGCGGATCTGGGCGCGGGTGTGACCCGCCCGGGTGATATGAGGGGCGTTGAGGTGGAACGGATCGTCCGGTGTGGCTGTCTACCCTGTCGCGCACCTGAAGCGGTGCGCCCCGGACCCGGGGGTCCGGCCCGGAACATCGCAGAGAGCAGTTCTGATCCGTGAGTCTGATGAGTAACGCGTTCCTGGTGACCATCCTGCTGGGTACGGTGCTGGTGTTCGCGGCCGGTGTGTGGCTGTGGCCGCGGCTCGCGCGGCGCAGCTGGCGGGCCGTGCTCGGTCGCGTCGGCCTGATCCTCACCGCGCAGGTGCTCGTGCTGGCCTCGGTCGGGCTGGTGGCGAACCGGCACTTCCTGCTCTACGCCGGGTGGGGCGACCTGTTCGCCGGACAGAAGACGGAGGCCGCCCAGCAGGGCGACGGCCTGCCCGGTGGCGTCGCGGTCAAGGTCCTCGGCCGGCAGAAGCCCGAGGTGCCCGGCGGCGCCGACCCCCGGTCGGCCGGGGTGATCGAGAAGGTCATGCTGAAGGGCGAGCGGTCCCGGCAGGGCGGCGAGGCGTACGTCTACCTGCCCCCGGAGTACTTCCAGAAGGGCAACGAGCACCGGAAGTTCCCCGCGGCGGTCGTCCTCACCGGCTACCCGGGCATGGCCGAGAACCTGGTGCGCAATCTGAAGTACCCGCGGACGGCGTGGACGCTGGCCAAGGAGAAGAAGATGCCGCCGACGATCCTGGTGATGATGCGGCCGACCGTCGTGCCCTTCAACTCGCAGTGCATCGACATCCCGGGCGGCCCGGCGACGGAGACCTTCTTCGGGACCGATCTTCCCCGGACGATCGCGGGCGCCTACCGGACCGGCACCCAGGCGCGCGACTGGGGCATCATGGGCGACTCCACCGGCGGGTACTGCGCGCTGAAGATGGGACTCCAGCACCAGGAGACGTACTCCGTGGCGATCGGCCTGTCGGCCGACTACAAGCCCGAGGTGGACGCCCAGTCCGGCGACCTCTTCCACGGGGACAAGAAGCTGGAGAAGCGTTCCGACCTGATGACGAACCTGGAGAAGCTGCCGAAGGGCAAGTCCTCCTTCCTGGTCACCACCTCGCTCATCGGGGAGTCGAACCTCAAGCCGACGCGGGAGTTCGTCGAGAAGGTGAAGGACCGCGCGAACGTCTCGTCGATCACCCTCGACAGCGGCGGGCACGGCTTCAACACCTGGCGCCGGGAGATCCCGCCGGCGATGGAGTGGATGGGCGCCCGTCTGGGCAAGTGACCCCCCCCCGCCGGGTCAGGAGCCGGGGGGAGGAGCGGGGGTGGGGGCGGGGGCGCGGAGGGCCTGGCGGACCGACCACAGGACCGAGACCAGCGGCACCGCCACCACCGCGCCCACCACCCCCGCGGCGATGGCCCCCGCGATCACCGACAGGGCCACCACCACCGGGTGCAGGCTCACGGCCCAGCTCATCACCAGCGGATGCAGCAGGTGCCCCTCGATCTGGCCGATGACCACGATCAGCACGACCACCAGGCCGGCGACCAGCGGCCCCTTGACGGCCAGTGCCACGATGGCGGCCACGGCCAGCGCCACCGGGGACCCGATCAGCGGGATGAAGGCGGCGAAGAACTCCAGCAGGGCGAGCGGCACCGCGAGCGGCACGCCCAGCAGGAGCAGCGCGACGCACACGAGCACGGCGTTGGTGGCGGCCACCAGCACGATGCCGTGGGTGTATCCGGTGAAGGTCCGCCACGCGGCCCGGCCCCCGTCCGCGAGCCGCTGCCGCGCGTCCGTGGGGAACTGGGCGCAGAACCACGCCCACTGCCGGTCGCCCGAGTGGATGAAGAAGACCGAGCAGAAGAGGGCCAAGGCGATGACCGTCAGCGCCTGCACCAGCCTCCCCGCGCCGGTCACGGCGGTGTCGAGCAGCGTGGAGCGATGGCTTGAGAGGTACGAGCCGATCCGGGCCTGTAGGTCGCTGAGCGCATGCGGGTCCAGCCGGAACGGTGCCCGCTCCAGCCACGGTTCGATCCGTGCCAGCCCGTCCCGGAACTCCGCGATCAGGTCGGTCCACTGGCTGGCCACCGTCTCGCCGACGAACGCCAGCGCGCCGAGGACCAGCACGATGGAGCCGATCAGGGCGCAGGCCACCGCCAGCGGCCGCGGTAGCCACCGGGCCAGCAGGTCGGCGGGCGGTCGCAGGAGCGCCGTCGCGACGAGCCCGAGGAAGACGGCGAGCCCGATCTCGTGGAAGCGCCCGAGCACCACGAAGACGCCGTAGGCCACGGCGGCCACGACCAGCAGCCGCCACGCGTAGGCGGCGGCCGTGCGCAGCACGGGCGACACGCGCGCCGCCCCCGCCGGGTACGTCCGGTACCGCGCGGGTGCCGCGGACATCCGCGGCCGCCCGCGCCGTCCGGCGGCGCGGCGGGGCGTGCGCGCCGAGCGCGTCGTGCCGCGCCTGGTCGCGGTGGGCTGCCGCTGCCGGTGATCCGCCATGAGGTCATCAAAGGGCCGGCGCCCCGCCTCCGCCTCACGGGCGGGCCCGACCGTTGGCCCCAATGGCCCCCTACGCTCGCGCGCCGCACGGCCGCGGTGTCCGCTGGAAGGGTGAACCGCGCACCCGGTGCCCGCTGGTGGGCCGACCTGCCCCCGGCGGCGGGCGCCGCCGTCATGGCCGCCGGCATCATCTCCGTCGGCCTGCACCTGACCGGGCACGGCGTGCCGTCGCTCGTCGCACTGGCCGTCGCCGGAGCCCTGTGGTGCGTACTCGCCGCCGACTTCGCGGTCCGGCTGCTCGCCGACCGCGGCCGCTTCCGGTCCGAGGCCGACACTCCGGCGGCGCTCACCGCCGTCGCCGCCACCACGGTGCTCGGCGCCCGGCTGTCCCTGCTGGGCTGGCGGCCGGCCGCCGTCGTCCTGTTGGCGCTGGCCGTGCTGCTCTGGCCCGGGCTGATGCTCGCGGTCCTGCGACACCGGCGCCGGGGAGAGACGGGGGTGGCGTTCCTCGTCTGCGTCGCCACCCAGGGAGTGGCCGTCCTGGCGGCCGTGGTCGCCGCCGACCGCGGTCAGGACTGGCTCGCGCGGGTGGCGCTCGGCGCGTTCTGCCTCGGGCTGCTGTGCTACGTCGAGGCCCTGGTGCGGTTCGACTTCCGCGAGGTGCTGCACGGCGCGGGCGACCAGTGGGTGGCGGGCGGCGCGCTCGCCATCTGCGCCCTCGCCGGTTCCACCCTCACGGCCTCACCCGTATGGGGAGGCGGGGCGCACGAAGCCCTGCGTACCGCCACTCTGGTCACGCTCGGCCTCTCGCTCGCCTGGTACGTCGTCCTGCTGGCCGCCGAAGCGGCCCGGCCGCGCCCGCGCTACGACATCCGGCGCTGGGCCACCGTGTTCCCGCTCGGCATGACCGCCGCGTCCTGCCTCTCGGCGGCCGGACCGACCGGCGTGGGGTGGCTGCGCCCCCTCGGCGAGATCCTGCTCTGGATCGCGCTGGCGGCCTGGCTGCTGACCTTCACGGCCCTGGCCAGGACCCACCCCGGGGCCGGCCGCGCCCCCTGACCCGCACCGCCCGGTCCGACCGGTGGTCCGGCGCACCGCGTCGGCGCACCGGACCACCGGTCGGGCCGGTCGGGCCAGGCGGCCCGGTCGGTCAGTCGGACATGTCCCGGCCGCGTCCGGGGCCTTCGACACCGGCCCGGCCGAACTGCTCGTCCAGCACCGACAGCCGACGCCAGTACTCGTCCTCGTCGATCTCGCCGGTGGCGAACCGCCGGCCGATGATCACGATGGGGGAGTTCTCGCCGTAGGGAACGCGACCGGCGGCCGCCCACGGGGCGCGACCACCGCGCCGGCCGCGCCAGACGGTGCGGCGCAGCACCGTGACCACGGTGAAGATCACGGCCGCCCAGACCAGCGGGAAGAACAGGATCCACGGGCCGGGCCCGTCGTACGCCAGGGTGTTCATCACGACTGCGCTCCTCGGAAAGGGGTTGATCCGTCACCCCGAGCCTCGCCCCGGGAGGGCGCCCCGGTCGTCGTACCCCCGGCGGCACCGCGCGTACCCCCGGGGGAGTAGCCGGGCGGGCCGAGCGACGCCCGCCGGTCGCGAGGGGTCCGGCCTCCGCCGTGCCCGGGTCAGCCGAGCCAGCCGGGGCGTACCAGCCCCGACTCGTAGGCCAGTACGACCAGTTGCGCCCGGTCGCGGGCGCCCACCTTCACCATCGCCCGGCTGACGTGCGTCTTGGCCGTCAGCGGACTGACCACCAGGCGGCGGGCGATCTCCTCGTTGGAGAGCCCCATGCCCACCAGGGCCACCACCTCGCGCTCCCGCTGGGTCAGCCGCCGCAGTTCCCCGGCCACGGCCGGGTCCCGCGGAGCCTTCGAGCGGGCCGCGAACTCCGCGATCAGACGGCGCGTCACGCCGGGGGAGAGCAGGGCGTCGCCCGCCACCACCGACCGTACGGCGCGCAGCAGTTCCTCCGGCTCGGTGTCCTTGACCAGAAACCCGCAGGCCCCGCCGCGGATCGCCTCGAAGACGTACTCGTCCAGCTCGAAGGTGGTCAGCATGACCACCTTGACGGCGGCCAGCGCGGGGTCCCCGGTGATCGCACGGGTGGCGGCCAGCCCGTCGAGCACCGGCATCCGGATGTCCATCAGGGCGATGTCGGGACGCAGGGCGCGCGCCATGGCGACGGCCTCGGCCCCGTCGGCGGCCTCGCCGGCCACCTCGATGTCCGGCTGCGCGTCGAGCAGGGCGCGGAAGCCGGCCCGTACGAGCTGTTGGTCGTCGGCGAGCAGCACCCGCACCGGTGGCCGGTGGTCCGCGGTCGTCCCGTTCATGGGCCTCAGGCTACGGCCCGGGCGCCGGCCTCCCGGGGCGTCCCCGCTCACGCCCGCTCCCCGTGCACATCCGCTCCCGCGTCCGCGCCGGTGTCCCGTGGCAGCCGGGCCACGACCCGGAAACCGCCGTCCGGTCGCGGTCCGGCCTCGATGGAGCCGCCCCGGTCCGCGGCCCGTTCGCGCATGCCGGTCAGCCCGTTGCCGCTGCCGCCCGGGTCGCCGCCCGTCGCCGGTCCGTCGTCGTCGACCCGGAGCTCCAGTGCGCCGGGTGGGCGGCTGATGCGGACCCGCGCCGTGCGGGAACCGGAATGCCGCACCACGTTGGTCAGCGCCTCCTGGACGATCCGGAACGCGGCCAGGTCCGTGCCCGGTGACAGGCCGCGACCGTCGGCGGCGCCCTCCAGGGAGACCGTGAGCCCGGCCGACGCGGCCTGGGCGAAGAGCTCGGGGAGCCGGTCGAGTCCGGGAGCGGGCGTACGGGGCGCCGCGCCCGGGGCGCGCAAGGTGTCCAGTACCTGGCGGACCTCGCCCAGGGCCTCCTTGCTGGCGGCCTTGATGGTGCGCAGTGCGGTTCGGGCCTGCTCGGGATCGGAATCCAACAGCGCCAGCCCCACCCCGGCCTGCACGTTGATCACGGAGATGCTGTGGGCCAGGACGTCGTGCAGTTCGCGGGCGATCCGCAGCCGCTCCTCGTCCGCCCGGCGCCGCTCCGCGACCGCCCGTTCGGCCCGTTCGCGGGCCCGCTGCTCCCGGCGCACGCGCACCACCTCGGACGCGGCGAGCAGGGCCAGCACCCAGGCGATGACCGGGCCCTCGGTCGCCCACGGAGCCGGCCCGTCCCCGGCGGGCGGCAGCCACCGGTAGAGCCAGTGCGCGATCGCCAGGTGCCCCGCCCAGAGCAGCCCGACGGAGGTCCAGGCGGCGTACCGGTGCCCGGCGACCACGGCGGACAGGCAGGCGACGGCCACGCCGAAGAAGACCGGACCGTAGGGGTAACCGCCCGCCAGGTAGCCGAGCGTGACCGCGCAGACCCCGCCCACCACGGCCGCCGGGTACCGGCGGCGCAGGACGAGCAGGAGCGGACCGAGGAGCAGCAGGATCCGGCCGGGCCAGCCCAGGGGTTCCCGGTCCGGTTGCAGGTGCTCCACCCAGCCCGTGCCCACCTGCGCGACCACGGCGACCAGCAGGGCGGTCCGCCAGGGCGGACCGAGCCGCATCCGGGTCCTGGTCCTGGTCCGCCGCGCCCCACGCTCCCGCCGTTCCTCCATGCGGCCACGCTAGAGGGCCTCGGGGCCCCGCGTCGTCCGCCGGGCGGTGCGGGTGGGCGTACTCCCCGCGGAGTACGTCTCATCGACGCGCTCGACGTGGCCCTCGTCCTGTCCTTCGTCCTGTCCTTCGTGTCGGCGTCCCCGCTGCGCACACCGGGCCGCTCAGACGTCATCGGCACCCTCGGGCTCGCCGCCACCCTGGTGGGGCGCTGCTCGCGATCGCTCAGGGGGCGGAGTGGGGTGGGGCCGCGGCGCGCACGCCCGGGCTCCAGCGGCTGATCGGCGGCGGGGCCTGACGCCCGGGCCCGACGGCCGGGCCCGGCGCGACGCCCGGGCCCGCCGTCCTCCCGCTCACTCGAAGCGGCTGGGGTCGCCCGCTCCGCGGCGCACGATCTCCGCCTCGCCGCTGGAGAAGTCGATGACCGTGGTCGGCTGCGTCCCGCACTCTCCCGAGTCGAGGACGATGTCGACGACGTGGTCGAGACGGTCCTTGATCTCCCAACCCTGGGTCATCGGCTCGGGCTCGTCCGGCAGGAGCAGCGTGCTCGACAGCAGCGGTTCGCCGAGCTCGGCGAGCAGCGCCTGGGTGACGACGTGGTCGGGGATGCGTACGCCGACCGTCTTCTTCTTGGGGTGCTGGAGCTGGCGCGGCACCTCCTTCGTCGCGGGGAGGATGAAGGTGTAGCTCCCCGGCGTGGCCGCCTTGATCGCGCGGAAGACGTCGTTGTCGACGTAGACGAACTGGCCCAGCTGCGCGAAGTTCTGGCACACCAGGGTGAAGTGGTGGCGGTCGTCGAGCTGGCGGATCGAACGGATCCGGCCGACGCCGGCCTGGTTGCCCAGCTGGACGCCCAGTGCGTAGCAGGAGTCCGTGGGGTACGCGACGAGCTGGCCCGCGCGGATGCCGTCGGCGACGCTGCTGATCGTGCGTTGCTGGGGGTTTTCGGGGTGTACATCGAAATACTTCGCCATCCGCCGAGCCTACGTGATCAGCGGCGCCCCGCACCCCGCTGACCACGGGGGGCCGTGCGTTCGGACCGTCCGCGTGCGGAGCGCAGTAAATCGAGCAGATGTTCGGATCGCGCGGTACGCTCGACCCATGCGCGGCCTCCACGGACTCCAGGGTTCCCTCTTCGACCAGAGCGACGAAACGGCGCTCGGCCCGCTCGCCGGCCTGCGGCGCACCCTGCTCGGGGCCGGTGCCTGGGTCGACCACCTGCCCGGCTGGCTGACCGGCGCGGACGCCCTGTTCGAAGGGCTGGCCGCCGACGTGCCCTGGAAGGCCGAGCGGCGGCAGATGTACGACCGCGAGGTGGAGGTGCCCCGGCTGCTCGCCTTCTACGGGGCCGACGACCCGCTGCCCCACCCCGTCCTCGTCACGGCCCGGGACGCGCTGGGCCGGCACTACGCCGCCGAGCTGGGCGAGCCCTTCGTCACCGCCGGCCTGTGCCTCTACCGGGACGGGCGCGACAGCGTCGCCTGGCACGGGGACCGCACCGGGCGCTCCTCGACCGAGGACACCATGGTCGCGATCGTCTCCGTCGGCGACCCGCGGGACCTGGCCGTCCGCCCCCGCGACGGCGGTCCGACCCTGCTGCGGTTGCCGCTCGGCCACGGTGACCTCGTGGTCATGGGCGGTTCCTGCCAGCGGACGATGGAGCACGCGATCCCGAAGACCGCCCGCGCCGTCGGCCCCCGGATCAGCATCCAGTTCCGCACCCGCGGGGTGCGGTGAAGGCGCGACCCCGCGGCGCTGGTCGCAACTGAGCGGCCGGGGCGCTCCGCAGGGCCGTCCAACCGGTGGAAGCCCCCGTCGCCGGGGCCCCGGGGCGGGCAGGATCATCATCACGAGCACCACACCGCACCGGATTCCCGCCCCGCACCCGCACCCGAGAGGTTCCCGTGACGAACGTCGACGTCCCCGGCTCCAAGTCCATCACCGCGAGGGCCCTGTTCCTCGCCGCCGCCGCCGAGGGGACCACCACCCTGCTGCGCCCGCTGCACTCGGACGACACCGAGGGCTTCGCGGAGGGCCTGACGGCCCTGGGCTACCGCGTCGAACGGCAGCCGGGGTCCTGGACCATCGAGGGGCGCCCCGACGGACCGGCGCCGGCCGAGGCCGACGTGTACTGCCGCGACGGCGCCACCACCGCCCGGTTCCTGCCCACGCTGGTGGCCGCCGCCGCCCGGGGCGAGTACCGGTTCGACGCCTCCGCCCAGATGCGCCGACGCCCCGTGGCCCCGCTGACCCGGGCGCTGCGGGAACTGGGGGTCGACGTACGGCACGGTGACGTCGAGGGGCACCACCCGCTGACCGTCACCGCGCGCGGGGTCAAGGGCGGCGAACTCACCCTGGACGCCGGGGAGTCCTCGCAGTACCTCACCGCCCTGCTGATGCTCGGCCCGCTGACGGAGACGGGCCTGCGGATCTCCGTCACCCGGCTGGTCTCGGAGCCGTACGTCGACATCACCACCACCATGATGCGGGCGTTCGGGGTGGAGGTCGGGCGCGAGGACACCGCCGGGGGCAGGATCTACACCGTGCCGCCCGGCGGGTACCGGGCCGCCGCCTACCCCGTCGAGCCGGACGCCTCGACCGCGAGCTACTTCTTCGCGGCGGCCGCCCTCACGGGCCGCGAGGTCACCGTGCCCGGCCTCGGCCGCGACGCCCTCCAGGGGGACCTGCGCTTCGTCGAGGTCCTGGAGCGCATGGGCGCCACCGTGCGGATCGCGGGCGACCGGACGACCGTGGCCGGCACCGGTGGACTGCGCGGCGTGAGCGTCAACATGCGGGACATCTCCGACACGATGCCCACGCTGGCGGCCATCGCGCCCTTCGCCTCGGGACCGGTGCGCATCGAGGACGTCTACAACACCCGGGTCAAGGAGTGCGACCGTTTGGAGGCCTGCGCGCAGAACCTGCGGAGCCTGGGCATCGACGTCGCCACCGGGCGGGACTGGATCGAGATCGCCCCGGGCGTTCCCCGGCCCGCGCGGATCACCACCCACGGGGACCACCGGATGGTGATGTCCTTCGCCGTGACCTCGCTGCGCACGCCCGGCATCACCTTCGACGACCCCGGTTGCGTGCGCAAGACCTTCCCGGAGTTCCACACCGCCTTCGCGGCGCTCCGCGCGGGCTGGGCCGAAGCGCCGGCGTAGGTCGCGGCCGCAGGGGGAGCGCCCGGATCCTTTGCCCTACGGTCGACCGGCGGCCGGCCCGTCCCGGATAACGTCGCGGACATCCAACGACCGTGACGACAGCGGCCGGTGACCGCACCGGGCCGGTAGGAGAAGTGTGCCGTGAGCCTGATCAACCTGATCGACACCGCGACGGACCTTCCCGACGCGTGGAGTTCCCGCGTCGTCGGGGAGGTGGGCGCCGCCCGCGTGAAGGTCCTGCGGATGGACGGGCTGCCCGTCGAGGTGGAGCGGCACGAGGGGCCCGAAGCCCTGCTCGTCCTCGACGGGCACCTCGCGCTCGACGTCGACGGCCGCCCGGTGACGGTGGCGCCCGGCGAGGTCTACGTGGTCCCGGCCGGCGCGCCCCACGCGGTCCGCCCCGGCAGCCGGGGCACCCTCGTGATCGTGGAGAGCCGGGCGCTCGGCGCGCCCGGCGCCGGCCTCAGCTGATGAGGAAGCCCGGGGCCGGAAGGTCGCGGTGGAAGGTCAGGCGGTCCCACGTGGGGTAGGCGAGGTCGGTGACCGTGAGCAGCCGTCCCGCGGCGTCGTGCAGGGTGCGGCGCACGGACAGGCCGCTGGCCGCGGTGGGGGCCGACGGGTGCGTGGTGCGGGTCATCGTGATCGTCTCGGCGGTCCGGGCGGTCGTCGCGATCCGCTCCAACCACCCGTGCAGCGGCCGCAGGTCCTCGTCGCGGGGCGCGGTGGCCGCCCGGTCGCGGTAGCCCGCCAGCTCCGGGGTCCCGGCGACGGCGGCCGGACAGAGGTACGTCACGGCCTGGTGCAGGGTCTCGCCCGAGGGGCCGAGGGTGCGGTGGTGGTGCACCAGGGTGCGTTCGCCGCCGCTCATGGAGAGCAGGGCGGCGAGCGAGGGCGCCACGGTCACGTGCGTCAGCCAGTTCTGGCTCGGGGCGGCGGGAACCGGCTGTCGTTCGGGGCGTGCGGGCGGTTGGACCGCCGTCACCGACCGGGTGCCGCGTCGGCCGGTCACGATCAGGCCGTCCTCGCGCAGGTGTTGCAGGGCGGCCCGGACGGTCTGGCGGTTCACCTGGTAGCGGGCGGCCAGGACGCGCTCGGAGTCCAGCTTGGCGCCGGGGGTGCGGGCGGTGCGCTCCAGTTCCTGCCGCAGCGCTGCCGCGATCCGCTGGTACTTGGGCATGACGGCGGGGCCGTCACCCCGCGAAGGGGAGGGCATGGCTTCTCCTCGGACGGGTGGTCAAGGACTGCGCGGTCTGCTGAACCAACGTAGCAGTGGTCTATACCTTTCGGTGAGTAGGTGTTCGGCAACCGAACGGGTTTGGCCGGAACGGAACCCAGGCCGCCGCCCCGGGGATAGCGTGGCGGTGGCCTCAACCCGGGCTCGCTCGCGGCCCGGTCCCGGCGCACGAGGGGGCAGGACAGTGGTGGACACGGCCCACGGCACGGCGGCGGAGTTCGCCGGCTTCTACCGCACGCACACCGCACGGCTCGTCGCGTTCCTGCTGGTGCGCGGCGCCGCCCCGGACGCCGCCGCGCGGCTCGCCCAGGCCGCGATGGCCGCGGCGAGGGACTGGACGGCCGTCGACGCCGCCGCACCGGAGCCGCCGGGCGGCCCCGCCCCGGGCCGTGACCGCGCGGCGGAGACCCGGGCGTGGACCTACCGGGTCGCCCTCGCGGGGCTGGAGAGATCGGCGGCCGCGGACCCGGGCGGGGTGGCCGGGTCCGTGCCCTCGGCCGGTGGGCCGCTGGCCCCCGGAGCGCGGGAGGCGGTCGCCCACGGCGGGGGGAAGACCCTCACCGACCGGTTGGCCGGTCTCGAACCGCGCCGCCGCCGGGTGATCGCGCTGACGACGGCGGGGTGCGCGCCGGGCGAGATCGGCTACGAGCTGCTCCTGCCGACGGGCAAGGTCCACCGGACGCTGCGGTCCGTGGCGCGGCTGCTGGGGGAACCGACCGAGGACGCGCTGACCGCCCGGCTCACCGCCGCGCTGGACGAGCTGGCCGCCGTACTGGACGGCGTGCTCGACCTGGACGCGGGGCTGGCCGAACTCGGACGCCGCGGTGACGCGGGCCCGTACGGCGCCGGTTGCGCCCGCGGCTTCCCCGGGGCCTGGGGGCTCGATCCGCGGCTCCCGGTCCCGCCCTGGGCCGCCCCCGCGCCACCCGCCCCCGCCGCCGCCGCGGAACCCGGCGGCGGCCCCGGGGAGCCGCTGCGCGCCTACGCCGCGGAACTGGCCGGGCGCGACGGACCCCACCGGGCCGCCGTGCGCGGGCACCTGCCCGTGGCCGAGCTGGCCGCCGTACGCCTCGGTGCGCTCTTCGCCTTCCACACCGACCGGTTCCGCAAGGACGCCGAGGCCTCGTGGTACCGGGACTCCCGGGTCGACTTCCCCGCCGTCGACGCCCGGGCCTTCGCCGACGCGCTGACCCGGGACGTCACCCGGGCCGGCGCCGCCTTCGACGCCGTGTCCGGACCCGGCGCCGCGGCCCCGCGCCGGGCGAGCGGCCTCGCGTCATGGCTGTCGCACGACGAGCCCGGCTCGATCGAGGTCTCGTACGGGGGCATCGAGCTGGCCGTCGCCCTGGCGGAGTTCCGCGCCGGCGCCCTCGCCGGGGCGCTGCGCACCCTGTCCCCGTCCGGCGCGCCCGACGACGGCGCCCTCTACCGGGCGTTGGAGCGGGCCGAGCTGCCGGTCCGGCTGTCGATCGGCCGCTTGCGCCACCTCGAAGCCGACCTCTCCCTGGCCGAATCGACCCTGCCCGAGGGCTACTACGTCGACATGACCCGCGACTTCGCCGCCGACGACGCACTCAACCGCGACCTGATCCACGGGGTGGACGCGATCGAGCGGACCCTCGCGGACGGCGCAGGGGGCTGACGCGCGGGCCGTCGTAGGGTGGGCGCCATGCCGGAGAACGCAGGGGTCGCAGGAACCGCAGGGGCCGCACCGGTCGGGGAGCCGCGACGGGTCGGTGCTCCCGACGGCGTCGACACCGCCCGGATCGTCTACGGGTGCATGGCGCTCGGCGGCAGTTGGGGCACGGACCCCTACGGGCCCGCGGACGTCGACGAGGCCGAGGCGGTGATCGAAGCGGCGCTGGAGAGCGGGATCAGCGTCTTCGACCACGCCGACATCTACCGGCGGGGGAAGGCGGAAGCCGTCTTCGGTGAGGTGCTGAGCCGCACGCCGGGCCTGCGCGCACGCGTCACCCTCCAGACCAAGTGCGGCATCCGGCTGGCCGACGGGGACCGCCCCGGCCGCTACGACCTGCGCGCCACGGCCATCCTCCAGCGCGTCGAGGAGAGCCTCGGCCGCCTGCGCACCGACGTCATCGACGTGCTGCTGCTGCACCGCCCCGACCCCCTGGCCGACCCCGAGGACGTCGCCGGGGCGCTCACCTCGCTCCGACGGCAGGGGCTCGTGCGCGGCTTCGGCGTGTCGAACATGAGCGCCGCTCAGATCGCCGCCCTCCAGGCCCACCTGGACTTCCCGCTCGTCGTCAACCAGCTGGAGATGAGTCTGGACCGGCGCGACTGGGTGGAGGACGGCGTCCTCGTCAACACCGCCGCCGCCGCGGCGAACGGCTTCCCCACCGGGACGCTCGAATACTGCCGGGCCCACGACGTCCGCCTCCAGGCGTGGGGCGCGCTGGCCCAGGGCCGCTTCACCGGGCGGCAGGAGACCGAGGAGCAGCACGCGACGGCGCGCCTCGTCCGCTCGCTCGCCGAGGCGAAGGGCACCACGCCGGAGACCGTCGTGCTCTGGTGGCTGCAACGCCACCCGGCCCGGATCGCCCCGGTCGTGGGCACGGGTCGCCCGGAGCGGATCCGTGCCTGCCGCGACGCCGCGCGACGGGAGCCCGACCTCTCCCACGACGAGTGGTACGACCTGTGGCTCACGGCCCGCGGCGCCCCGCTGCCGTAGCGCTAAGGGGACGTCTGCGCGGCGGTGAGGCCGCTCTCGCCGCCCCAGGTGAAGGTGAGCCCGCCCGCGCGCGCCGCGTGTTCGAGCTGGCTCTGCAGGACGCTCATCGCGATGCTGGCGGCCTGTAGGCCGTCCACGCCGTGGATCTCGTAGACGATCGAATCGTCGATCCCCTCGATCCGGCAGGGGCAGATCCAGTCCCCGTCGGGATCGCCCTCCGGACGCGGGGCGCCGAGCTGGAGCGAGACGGTGAAGGGCGCGCCGTTCTCGGGCACCGCCTCCAGCGTGCGGTGGGCGATGACGGGGCCGAGGGTGTCGCTGTCGGGCATGGTCGCTCCTGTGATCCGCATCCGGGCCGTCGGTTCGCGGAGCCCGGAGGTATGTCTGGAGGTGCTCGGGGTCGGCACGGGCGGCCGCGGCCACCCGTGCCGACGACCGTACTCCAGAAAAGCGGAATATCTGGTTCCCTCAGCCGGGCCTGTCGTCAACGTCCCACGTCAGACGGCACGCCCGGCGCCGGGTGCGGCCGGAACACGCCCTAGAAGTACACGTTCCAGGTGACGGCCACCGAGGACGACCGGCCCGCGGCGTCGGTCACGGTCACGGTGCTGCGGCCGAAGCCCCAGGTGGTCGGGGAGCCGGTGATGAGGCCGGTCGAGGGGTTGACGCGCAGCCCCGCCGGCAGGCCGGTCGCCTTGAAGGCGTACGGCGTGCTCCCGCCGGTGGCCTGGAGCGCGAGGCTGACCGGCTTGCCGATGTAGGCGACCTGGTTGCCCGGGTCGCGCAGCACCGGGCCGGTGCCGTTCGCCGGGGTGATCGTCCAGGTGAAGGAGGCGGAACCGGCCTTGCCCGCGCGGTCGGTGGCGGTCACCGTGACCTGGAACGAACCGGCGGCGGTCGGGGTGCCCGTGACGGTCCCGGTGGCCGCGGCGATGGCCAGGCCGCCGGGCAGGCCGGAGGCGGTCCAGGTGTAGGGCGCCGTGCCGCCCTCCGCGGCGTTGCGCAGCTCGACCGCGGCGCCGACGGCGCCGGACTGCGCGGATACGGCGGCCACGGTGACGCCGCCGGGCTGCGGGGTGGAGGTGACCAGGCTCGCGCCGAAGGTGCTCAGGGCCTCGTTCACGGGCTGGAAGATGGTGAACTTCTCGCCGGAGCCCGAGGTGCAGGTGGCGCTGCCGCCACCGGAATGCAGGCCGACCGCCTTGCCGCCGCTCGCGGTGACGTAGGAGCCGCCCGAATCGCCGCCGGCGGAACAGGCGCTGGAGTAGGACAGGCCGTCGATGACCACGTTGCCGTAGTCGACGCTCTGGTCCACCTTGGTGACCTCGCCGCACCGCATCCCGGTGGTCTGGCCGGACCGGCATATCGCGGTGCCGACCACGGCGTCCGCGGAGCCCGTGAGGGTGACGTCGCCCTGCCCGTACCCCGACACGGTGGGCACCACGTTCCAGCCGGGCTGGTCCACGTCGACGATCCCCATGTCCCCCTGACGGGCGTTGACGCTGCCCGTGCCGTTCCTGTTGGACGTGCCGACCCGGGTGCCGTCCTTGCCGTACGCGGCCTGGTCGGCGTCGTTGGTGCAGTGACCCGCGGTCAGGAAGGCCTTGGTGCCACCGCTGGTGCGGGTGACGGGGAAGCCGATGGAGCAGGGGCTCTCCGTACCCGGGACCCACTTCTCGCCGCCGACGACGTCCGCCTGCTGGCGCGGGTGCTCGGCGCTCTCGGCGATCCGGACGATCGGTCCGAGGGTGGCGACCCGGGTCAGGAAGGCGGCGGTGGAGGCGTCGCCCGCCGTGCGGTCCACGGTGACGGTGACGCGGTTGTCCCGCGCGTCCGGGCCCCAGGAGAGCACGCCCGGCACGCCGGCGCCCACGCTACGGGTCACCGCGCGGGCGGCGGCGTCGAGTTCGGCGCGGCCGTAGCGCACCTGCCGGGCCACGGCTCCGGCCGCGCGCACGGTCGCCGCGTCCGCGGCGTCGGTGACGGCGACGCCCAGCAGCCCGGTGGCCGGGTCGAACCACAGCCCGGCGACCCGGTCGCCGACCCGTCCCCGCACCAGCGTGGCGGCCCGCGCGGCGGCGGCCTCGTCCGCGACGCGGGCGCGCACCTCGTCGGCGGAGAGGTGGAGGTCGCGCTGCATCGACCGCAGGACCAGGGGCGATACGGAGGCGGCGGGTGCGGTCCGAGCGGCGGGGCTCGCGCCGGCGGGCAGGACCCCCAGTCCGCCGAGGACGACGGCCGCGACGGCCGTCGTGACGGCGGCCCGCAGGGGCCCGGTGGGCAGAGTGCGCATGACGATCCCTTCGTGGGGGGCGTGCCGGTGCGATCGCCCGGCACGGAGGCCGGACCCGCGGGGGGAGCCGCGGAGCCGAGACCTGGGAACGGCCAACAGCGTCCGCCGGAAGGGGCGTTGGGAGCATCGGAGGAATCCCTTGCAGCTCCCGAGGGCCCGTCTCGACCCGCGGCCCCCACTGGTCGGCGGCCCGCCTCTTGCCGCGGGGGGGGGGGGGGGGGGGGGGGGGGGGGGGGGGAGGGGGGGGAGAAGGGGGGGAGGGGGGGGGTGGGGGGGGGGGGGGGGGGGGCGGG
>NZ_JBVHUE010000002.1:313321-381092 GCF_055565515.1 Streptomyces sp. NPDC028419
TTCAACCACCTCCCCCAGGTGGTGAGACCCCCCTCCTCCCGCCGACGCGCCCACGGGGGGCCCCCCCCCCCCCCCCCGAGGCGCCCACCGGGGGTTGGCCCGGCTCTGGTCCGGCTCGGGCTGTGGTGCCCGCTGGGGGGCGGCCCGGCTCGGGCCGTGGTGGCTGCCGGGGGTCGGCCCGGTTGTGGCCGGGGTGTCTGTCGGGTGTGGGGTCGGCGTGAGGCCGGGTGGCCACCGGGGCCTGCCCGGGGGCCTGCCCGGGGGTTGGCCGGCTCTGGTCCGGCGCGGGCTGTGGTGCCTGCCGGGGGTTGGCCCGGCTCTGGCCAGGCTCGGGCCGTGGTCCCTGCCGGGGGTCGGCCCGGTTGTGCCGTGGTGTCTGTCGGGCGCCGTCCCGGCTGTGGCCGGGGTGTCTGCCGGGTACGGGCCCGGCGCGAGTGCGGGTGGCTGCCGGGGCCTGTCCGGGGGTTGGCCCGGCTCCGGTCCGGCTCGGGTCGTGGTGCCTGCCGGGGGTTGGCCCGGCTCTGGCCAGGCTCGGGCCGTGGTCCCCGCCGGGGGTCGGCCCGGTTGTGCCGTGGTGCCTGCCGGGGGTCGGCCCGGTTGTGGCCGGGGTGTCTGTCGGGTGCGGGGTCGGCGTGAGTCCGGGTGGTTGCCGGGGCCTGTCCGGGGGTTGGCCCGGCTCTGGTCCGGCGCGGGTCGTGGTGCCCGCTGGGGGTCGGCCCGGCTCGGGCCGTGGTGCCTGTCGGGCGCCGTCCCGGCTGTGGCCGCGGTGTCTGCCGGGTACGGGCCCGGCGTGAGTCCGGGTGGTTGCCGGGGCCTGTCCGGGGGTTGGCCCGGCTCTGGTCCGGCGCGGGTCGTGGTGCCTGCCCGGGGGTCGGCCCGGTTGTGGCCGGGGTGTCTGTCGGGTGTGGGGTCGGCGTGAGGCCGGGTGGCCGCCGGCCCGGTCGGGGCACCGGGGGAAACCCTTGAATGCGGGTGGGCCGGTCGCGGTCGTTGTGGTCGGGGTGCGGGCGGCCTACCGTGCCCTCTCGGGAGGTTCGAGGTGGGCGCAGACGTGGGCGGCGCGGGCTCCGGTCCGCCGGGTGCGGGGGACGTGGAGCGGGTCCTGCGGGAGCTCCGGCGCGGCGGGCGGGTCGCGGTGGCGGGGCCCTGGGGGGCGGGTCGGACCACCGTCCTCGACGGGGTCCTGCGCACGCTGCCCGGGTCCGCCGACCGGAGCACGCTGCGGATCACCACCGCGCGCGGAGACCAGGACCAACCCTTCGGCGCGCTGGCCCAGTTGCTCTCCTCCCGCACGGCGCCCGAACTCGCCGCCCTGGCTCCCCGGCAGGCCCGGCTGGTCGACCGGCTCCTGCACCGCGGGCCGGACGAGCGCCCCCTCGCGGACGGGGACCGGCTCCCCCTCCGGCTCGCGCTGACCGCGCTGCTCGCCAGCCGGGACCACCTGCTCGCCGTGGACGGAGCCCACTGGCTCGACCCCGACAGCGCCGACACCCTCGGCTACGCCCTGCGGACCCTGCCCGCGCCGCGCCTGCGGGCCGTGGTGACCGAACGCGCCCAGGGCCGGGCGCAGGCCGCCGCCGACCTGCTCGGCGGACATCCGCCCCAGGTGGACCTCGCCCCGCTGGACGCCGAGGAGAGCGCCGCCCTGCTCGCCGCGCACGGCCTGCCCACCCGGTGGGCCGCGACACTGCAACGGCACTGCGGAGGACACCGGTTGCTGACCGCCCTGACCTGCCACGCCCTCGCCCAGCTCCCGCCGGCGCCCGGGCACGGCCCGCCCCTGCCGCCGCAGGCGGTCGCCGCCGCCACGGCCTGGCTGCGCGAGACCCTCGGCCCGGAGGCCCGCCGGACCCTCATGCTGGCCGCGCTGACCGTACGTCCCTCCGCGTCCCTGCTGCTGCGCGCCGGCTGTCCCGACGCCGAGGAACACCTCGCGCAGGCCGTCGAGGCCGGGGTGCTGCGCACCGGCCCCGGGGACGGCGTCCACTTCACCGCCACGGCGCTCGCCCGGGCCGCCGCCCGCGCACAGGACCGGCGCGGGCGCTCCCGCGCGCACCGGACCCTCGCCCTGGCGGTGGGCGACCCGGTGCACGAGGCCCGGCACCGCGCCCTGGCCCAGGACCGCCCCGACCCGGGCCTCGCGGAGGACACCGAACTCGCCGCCAGCGTCGCGCGCGACGCGGGGGAGCGGGCACTGGCCGCCGAACTCTTCCTGCTCGCCGCCGAGATCACCCCGGTGGACCGGCCCGCTCCGCGGACGCGCAGGCTCACCGCCTCGGCACGGGAAGCGGCCGCCGCGGGCGCCACTGAACTCGCCCGGCAGGCGGCCGACGCCGTCATCGCGGCCCGGGCCGAACCGGTCCACCAGGTCACCGCGTTGCTCGCGCTCGTCGACGCGCACGGCCAGGCACTGGCCGGCGTGGAGCCGCTGCTGGCCCGGTGCCGGGAGCTGGCCGCGGGCCACCCGGAGCTGCTGGCCGCCGTGGAGATCAGGGCGGCCATCGTCGCCAACATCGCGCACGGGGCACCGGAGCGGGCCCTGCGCGCGGCCGCGCGCGCCGCCGAACTGGCCCGCCGCGGCGGCCACCGCCCGCTGGAGGCGGCCGCGTTGACGATGCGGGCCCGCATGGAGCGCGTCCTCGGCGCGCCCGCCGCCCCCGACACCCTGGCCCGGGCCCTCGCCCTGGGGGTCCCCGCCCAGCAGTCGGGCATCCGCAACAGTGCCCAGTACCTCGCCGCCCGGCACGCCGTCTTCGACGACCGGCTGCGCGAGGCGCGCGGCCGGTTGACCGCGCTCCTCGCGCTCGCGGAGCACGAGGGGGACGCCGAGGACCTCGTCGACGTCTGGCGCAGCCTCGCCGAGGTCGACACCCGCCTCGGCGCCTGCGGCCCCGCCCTCGCATGGGCCGACCGGGCGGTGCGGCTGTCCACCACCGCGGCGCTGTCGATGGGGCCGGCCTGGTACACCGCCGCCCTGACGCAGAGCGCCGCCGGGTCGTTCACGGCCGCGCTGCGCACCGCCGCCTGCGGGGCCCGGGCCTCCCGGGAGGAGGGGGACGGGCTGTACGTCGCGCGCAACCTCTGGATCACGGGCGCGGTGCACCTGCACACCGGGGAGATCGCGCGCGCCGCGGCGACCTTCATCGCCCTCGCCGAAGCGGAGGAGAACGGACCACCGGCGGAGCCCAGCACCTTCCGCTGGCAGCCGGACGCCATCGAGGCCTTCACCCGCGCCGGGCAGCTGCCCCGCGCGCGGCAGTTGCTCGACCGGACCCGGGCCGCGCTGGGCGCGCCGGACGCGGACTGCGGGACGGGGGCCGCCCTGACCCGGGCCCGCGGCGTGCTCCTGGCCCGCGCCCCCGGCCGTACGGGCGGCGCCCCGGCCGCCGCCGGTGACGAGGCCACCGACTGCCTGCACCGCGCCGCCGCCGGGTTCGAGCGGCTGGACCTGCCGCTCGAACGGGCCCGTACCCTGGTCGCCCTGGGCCGGGTCGAGCGCGCCCGACGCCGGCAGGCGGCCGCCCGTACCGCCTGGGAGGCGGCCCTCGACGTCTTCGAGGAGACCGGCGCCCGCCCCTGGCAGCAGATCACCCGGGACCTGCTCGACCGCGCGGCGCCCGCCCCGCACGCCGGGTCCGGCGCCGGCCGCGCCGAGCTGACCGAGTCGGAGGCGCGCCTCGCGGACCTCGTGCGGCGCGGCGCGTCCAACCAGGACGCGGCCCGGTACCTCTTCCTCTCCGTCAAGACCGTCGAGGGCATGCTCAGCCGGATCTACCGCAAGCTCGGCGTCCGCTCGCGCACCCAGCTCGCCGCCGCCCTGGCCGGCCACCCCTGACCCACGGGCCCGGGCGGCGACGGCCCGGAGCGCGGGTGGCGGTGCCGACAACCGTCACCCGCGCACCCCCCCTTCGCGCCCGGCGGCCACACCGGATGGAGCGGGGCGGATCTTTCACTCGAAGGAGTTGCCCCCGGTGGGCTCGATCGACTGTCCGCCGATCCCCGCGGCCCCGCCGAGCTGCTCCCGCCACCACGACTCCACGTCGCGCTCGTTCATCGCGGCCCACGCGGGCGTGCTCTCCACCTGGGCCCGGCCGAGCCGGCGGGCCAGTGCGACCAGCTCCCGCCCCGCCGGCCCGCGGGCCTCCTCGTAGCCCCGCACCAGCCCCTCCCAGGAACCGGCACCGCGCCAGGCGCTCTCGAAGGCGCTCGCGTCCTGGAGGGCCTTCGCGGCTCCGCTGGTGTTGTGCGGCCGCACCACGGTGGCGGCGTCACCGCCCAGCAGGAGGCGCCCCGACGTGGTCCGCGGGGTCTCCAGGTCGTAGATGGGCTGTACGAAGGTGTCCTCCGGCTTCGTCAGGGAGAGCACGTCGGCCCAGTACGGCGGGAACTCCCGCGCCAGCAGCGCGGCCAGGTGGGCGGCCAGCTCCGGGCTGAGCCGGCCGGCCGGGAAGCTCGTCGGATCGCTCGCCGGATCGTCCAGGCGCAGCGCGCCGCGCGGCGGGGCGGCGTAGAGGACCCAGTTCACCCGGGGGCCGTCCGGCCCCGGGATGCGGTAGACCACACAACTCCCGCCGGGGAAGCAGACGGTGGTGACCGCGTCGTCCCACGCCCCGGCCGACGGATCGAGGGCGGCGGCCCCGCGCGCGTCGAGGTTCCCGCGCCAGCAGACGTATCCCGCGTAGCGGGGACGCGACTGCGGGCAGACGGTCCGGCGCACGACCGAGCGGTAGCCGTCGGCGCCGACGGACAGGTCGTGGCGCTCGACCGCGCCGGAGTCCAGGCGGACCTCGGCCCGGTCGCCGGAGCGGACCACCGCCGTGACCGTCTCCCCCTGGCGGTAGGCCACGGAGGCGGGCATCCCGTCGCGCAACCCGCGCCACAGCAGACCCCAGTGGTAGGAGTGGAAGGGGAACGGCTGCTCCCAGATCACCCGCCCGCCCGCGCCGGCCAAGGGCCCGCCCGCGCCGCCCTCGGCGGCCCCGTCCCGGACCACCCACCGGCGCCTGACCAGCCGGTGCGCGGGGATCTTGCCCGGCAGCGCGCCGGTGGCCGACAGCTCGGCGGCCCGTTCGTCGTGGACGCAGAGCCCGAGCCCCCGGTCCTGGAGCCGCCCCAGGGTCCGCTCCAGCACCACCACCTCGCGCGCGCCGGCCCGCACGGCCGCCGCGGCGAACGCACAGCCCGCGATGCTCCCGCCGATCACCGCGACCGAACCGCCGCCTCGCATATCCGCTCCCTCCAGGAGTACGTCCGCAGGGCTCACCCTGCCCACCGGACGCCGGACGCACGCGCGCCGGCCGCCTCAGGCCTGCAGGATGCCCGTTCCCAACAGGCCGAAGAGCAGGACGCCGACGGCGATGCGGTAGGCCACGAAGGCGTTGAAGGAGTGTTTCGCGACGAACTTCAGCAGCCAGGCGATCGAGGCGTAGGCGACCACGAAGGACACCAGCGTCCCCACGAGCAGCGGGACGGCGCCCACGCCGGCGCCGACCGCGTCCTTGAGTTCGTAGAGGCCGGCGCCGGTCAGGGCGGGGATGCCGAGGAAGAAGGACAGGCGGGTGGCGGCGACCCGTTCGAGGTCGAGGATCAGGCCGGTGGACATGGTGGCGCCGGAGCGGGAGAAGCCGGGGAAGAGCAGGGCGAGGATCTGCGAGGACCCCACGAACATCGCGTCCTTCAGCGAGGTGTCGTCCTCGCCGCGCTTGTGGCGCCCCATCCGGTCGGCGGCCCACATGAGGCCGCTGCCGACGATCAGGGAGCCGGCGACCACCCACAGCGAGGCGAGGGGGCCCTCGATCAGGGGCTTGGCGGCCAGTCCGACGACGACGATGGGGATCGTGGCGTAGATGACCCACCAGGCGAACTTGTAGTCGTGGTGGTAGCGCTCCTCCGGGTCGCGCAGACCCCGGCCCCACGCGGAGACGATCCGCACGATGTCCTTGAAGAAGTACACGAGGACCGCCGCGATGGCCCCCACCTGGATCACGGCCGTGAACGCGACCACGCTCTTGTCGTCGACGGGGATCCCCATCAGCCCCTCGGTGATCTTCAGGTGCCCGGTCGAGGAGACCGGCAGGAATTCCGTCACCCCCTCGACCACGCCCAGAATCACGGCCTGACCGATGCTGATCGCGCTCACGTGCATCACCTTCGCGGTGTCGTCGAAGTGGCGTCGGCCCGGGCGGCCGCCGCAGGTGCGGTACGGGACGCCCCGCTGGCCGCCCCCGTCGGCATAGATGGTGCCCGACCCGGACCCCGCCTCCGCGCGCCGTCACCCCGCCGACCGAGCCGCGCGCACCCGTCCCCGACCCGGCGCGACCGCGTGTCGCTCGCGCCCCCGCGGGCGGCGGGCCGGGCATGGTGGCCGGGCGGCGACCGCCGGACCGGCGGCGCCGGACAGCACGGACGAGGAGGATCCATGAAGGCCACCGACGTACTGGCCGACGCGTTCGGGCGCATCCGGGAGGTGGTCCACGAGAGCGTCGAGGGCCTCTCGGCCGACGAACTGGCCGCCCGCCTCGACCCGCGGGCGAACTCGATCGCCTGGCTGGTGTGGCACCTGACGCGGGTCCAGGACGACCACGTGGCGGAGGTCGCGGAGCGGGAACAGGTGTGGACCGCCGGGGGCTGGGCCGACCGGTTCGACCTGCCGCTGCCCGTCGACGCGACCGGCTACGGTCACACCGCCCAGCAGGTCGGCTCCGTCCGGGTCGACTCGGACGCCCTGCTGCTGGGGTACTTCGACGCCGTGCACGAGCGGACCGTCGCCTTCCTGCACGGCCTCGCCGCCACCGACCTGGACCGGGTGGTCGACGAGCGCTGGGATCCGCCGGTCACCCTCGGAGCCCGCCTGGTCAGCGTCCTGGCCGACGACCTCCAGCACGCCGGACAGGCGGCCTTCGTCCGGGGCGCCCTGCGCCGACGGTGACCGGGCGGGCCGGACGGGGCGGGCGGCGCGCACGGTCCGACCCGCGGTGGGACGGCCCCGGGGCGCGCTGATAGAACTGCGCTCAGACACACGTTTCGTCGCCGCCGGGCGGCAGGAGAGGGAGTTCCCGATGGATGTACGGCACTTCGAGCGGATCACCGCCTTCATCGAGGAGCGCCTGACCCCGCTGTTCGCCGAGGAGACCGGCAGCGAGAACGGGTTCGGGATGGACGACACCTCGCGGGCGCTGCGCGCGCTGCGCAACGCCGTGCTGGAGGCGTCCGCGGTCAAGGGGCTCCTGGAGAAGCGCCCGACCGCCGAACCGGCGGTGCGCCGGGTCATCGACCAGGCGGTCGAGCAGCACTGGGACGTCCTGCGCGGGGTGGCCCGCCAGTGGGAGGACCACCCCGACTTCGTGCGGGAGTTCAAGCGGCACGCGTGGGAACTCGACGAGGCCCCCGCCGCCGTGCCCGCGGCCTGAGTGCGTCAGTCGCCCCGGCCGGCGTCCGCGTCGGCATCGGCCGCCGCCTTGTCGGCGTCGTCGAGCGTCTGACGCATCTGCGCCCGCTGGGCGTCGTCGCCCGCCCCGGCGGATCGCTCCGCCGCGGGACGGGCGCCCGACCCCGGCGCACATCCGGTGACCAGCAGCGCCGCCCCGGTGGCCAGGACGGCGAGTGCGACGGCGGCGCGGCGCGCCACGCTCACTTGGCGCCCTGGGCCGCGCACCAGGTGCTCACGGCCTTCAGGTCGCCCTGTCGCTTCTGCAGCGTGGGCAGCAGGGCCTTGCGCGCGGTGAGGCGGTCGTTCAGGTAGGTGTAGACCTCGGTGTGGCCGGCGGTCTTGGCGTTGGCGACGCGCTGCTCCAGGCGCGTGACCGAGCCGGCCACGGTCGCGTCGCCGCCGAGGCGGGTGATCGCGGCGTCGACCCGGCCCTTGGTCTTCGGCAGGCGCTTGCAGATCTCCTTGGAGCCGTCCCCCTTCGGCGCGGACTTGGCACCCTTGCCGTCCTTCCCCGAGCCGGCGGGGGACGAGTCGGCCTGCGCGGGAGCGACGGCGAGCAGTGCTCCGGCCAGGGCGAGGGCGCCGATCGCGGCGACGGTCGTGCGGTTCGCGGGCATGGTCGTGTCTCCTCAAGTGCGGACGGGCCGGCACCCGGGCGGGCCGGCCGCGCCCGACGCTAGGGACCGTCCTTGTGGTTTCTTTGTGAGTCCGCCGGACCTGCCGCCGGACCTGCCGCCGGACCTGCCGCCGGACCTGCCGCCGGACCTGCCGCCGGACCTGCCGCCGGACCTGCCGCCGGGGCGTCGCCCCGGGAGATCCAGTCGCGCCGCGCGGGCAGGGCGGGGAGACCGCCGCCGTCCGCGGCGGCCAGCGGCAGCCGCACCTCGATCCGGGCGCCCGCTCCGCCCTCCGGGGTCCTGATGGTGACCGTGGCGCCGTGCAGCGCCGCCTGCTGGGCGACCAGGGTCAGCCCGAGTCCCGACCCGGGGCTGCCGGGCCGGTGGTGGAAGCGCCGGAAGACGCTGTCGCGGTCGCGCGGCGGGATGCCGGGGCCCTCGTCGTCCACGGTGAGCACGGCGTACGGGCCCCGCGCGCGCAGCCGTACGCGGACCACCGGCGCCTCGTCCGGCCGGTGACCGTGGACCACCGCGTTGCCCAGCAGGTTGGCCAGCAGGATCATCAGCCCGGCGTCCCAGCCGAAGACCCGCAGCTCCGCGGGGAGGTCGGTGCTCGTACGGGCCCCGGGATGACGCCGGGCGACCTCGGCTACCGCCGTGTCCACCAGCTCGGCGAGGTCCAGCGGGCCGAAGGCCGACGCCTCCACCAGATCGCCCCGGGCGAGCGTCTGGAGGGCGGTGAGCAGTTCGAGCAGCCGGGCGTGGTCGTCCTGCAGGTCCTTGACGACTTCGGCCCGCTCGGCGGGGGAGAGGTCGGGGTGCGCGGCGAGCACGTCCAGGTCGGTCCGCATGCTCATCAACGGGGTGCGCAGCTCGTGCGACGCGGCCGAGGAGAACGACCGGGCGGTGTCCAGCGCCTGCGCCGTGCGCGCAGCCTGCTCCTCGTAGCGGGCGAGCAACTGGCCGATGGCGGCGGACAGCTCGTCCACCTCGGCGATGTGGACGGGAGCGGTGGCGAAGGCGGCCGCGCCGGCCCCCGGGTCCAGCGCCGCGGCGCGCCGGCTCAGCCGCCGCACGGAGGCGGTCGCGCGCCCGGCGAGGGCGCGGGCGAGCAGGCCGGAGACCGGGGCCGAGAGCAGGGCGACCAGCAGGACCCGCCCGCGCACCGCGGTCAGCTGCGGGTCGGCGGCCGAGGCGGGGGTGAACAGCCACAACGTCCCCGGCGCCGGACCGGCCACCGGGACGGTCAGCACCCGCCAGGCGTGGCCCTTGGCCCGTACGGTGACGGGCCCGCCCGAACCCGGCTCGGGCAGCCGGGCCGGATCCGCGGGCTGCGGGCCGCCCACCAGGACGTCGGCGCCGTCCGCGGAGCGCACCCGGATCCCGGCGTCGAGGACGGCGTCGAGCACCTTGCGATGCTGGTTCTGCTCCACCTTGGGCCGCCCGCGCAGGTCGGCCGCGAGCAGGGCCCGTACGTCGGGCAGCGCGGCGGCGGCCAGGTCCTGGAGCCGGGTGTCCTGCTGGCGGTGCAGGTCCCGGCTGACCAGCCCCAGCACCAGCAGGCCGGCGCCGAGCACCAGCAACGGCACGACCACGGTCACCGAGAGCGCGATCCGGGTGGCGAGCTTCACGGACCGTCCTCCCCGGGCACGCGCAGGACGAAGCCGACGCCGCGGACCGTGTGGATCAGGCGCGGGCGTCCGCCCTCCTCCAGCTTGCGGCGCAGATAGCTGACGAAGGTGTCGACGGCGTCCGTGCGCACCTCGAAGTCGTAGCCCCAGACGCGGTCCAGCAGCTGGTCCCGGGTGAGGACGATCCGGGCGTTGCGGACCAGCTGCACCAGCAGCTCGAACTCCCGCCGGGTGAGGTGGAGTTCGACGCCGTCGTGGTGCACCTGTCGGGTCGCCTGGTCGATCACCAGCGGGCCCTCGCGCAGCACCTCCGAGAGGGCCTGTCGCGGTCGCCGCCGCAGGATGGCGCGCAGCCGCAGCACCAGCTCCTCCAGCGCGAAGGGTTTGACCAGGTAGTCGTCGGCGCCGGCCTGGAGACCGGCGACCCGGTCCGCCAGCTCGTCGAGGGCCGAGAGCATCAGGACGGGCGTCGCGTCCCCCCGCTCCCGCAGCCGGCGGCAGACCTCCGTGCCGGTCAGCCCCGGCATGCACACGTCCAGCACCAGGACGTCCGGGGACCGCTCGGCGAACAGGTCGAGGGCGGCGATCCCGTCCTCGGCGAGCAGCACGGTGAAGCCGCTCAGCCGCAGCCCCCGCTCCAGGGAGCGGCGGATGGCCGCGTCGTCGTCCGCGACCACCACCACGCCCGAGGTCCCGCCCGCGCCGCCCCGCTGCCCGCTCACCCTGTCCTCCTCGCCGGCCCCGTCCGAGACCGGGCCCGACCCTCTCACGCCCGCGCGTCCGCCCGGCACCCGGGGCGGGAACGCGCGGGCGCACCGCTGCCCCCGGGGGGTTCCCGGGGGCAGCGGCGTCGCGGAGCGGGTGCGGGTTACGGCCGCACGAGGACGATCGAGTTGATCGGCGTGAGGTTCTTGTCGATGAAGTAGCCGGCGCCCAGGTAGCCCTCGCAGTTGGCGCCGTTGTAACCGAGACAGGTGCGCGCGGTCGCGCCGCCGGTCTGGTTGTTGAAGACGTAGTGCTGGCCCTCCTGGTTGGAGAGGTTGTGCGCACCGTAGCTGTAGAAGACGAGGTCCGGGTGGTCGTTGTTCCACCCGGCGTCGCGCGGGTAGACGCAGACCGCGCCGGACGGGCAGCCGTGCACGGTGGCGGCGGCCGAGGCCGACGCGGTGGGGGCGACGGTGGCGGCCAGGCCCAGGGCGAGGGTGCCCGACGCGGCCAGGAGGGCGAGCTTCTTGCGTGCGTTCACTGCGTGCTCCTCTGATGACGAACGGTGTGTGCGGTGGGTCGGAACCCGGTCACTTGCAGGTCGGGACGCCGTCCAGCCAGGCCGGTCCCTGGATGTAGATGTTGGTGAGCCAGGCGTTGTAGTCCGGCAGGTAGGACCAGGCGTCGTTGTGGTAGCCCTCGGCGTCCACCCACTGGGCGTGCTTCTGGCAGCTGACGCGGATCCGGGTGGGCCCGGGGAACTTGACGGCCCGCGGACTCGTCGTGGACGGCTCGGTGTGCGTCCACACGTCCGTGCCCCAGGTGGAGAAGTTGGTGCCCTGGCCCGGCGCGGCGGCGATCCGCACCGCCCCGTTGTAGTCCCCGCCCGTCGTCAGGTCGCTGACCATCACGCGGGTGCCGGACTGCTTGGCCTGGACCATCTTTCCGGCGCCGAGGTAGAGGGCGATGTGGTGGATGCCGTTGTCGCCGCCCCAGGCCAGCAGGTCACCGGGGAGCAGCGCCCCGGTCCCCTGCGACGCGGGGATGCGCAGGGTGACCCGCGGCGAGTAGTACTGGCTGTTGGCGTTGCCCGCCAGCGGGTCCTGTCCGGTCGCCTGGGCGTAGGCGTACCGCACCAGGCCCGAGCAGTCGAAGCCGATCCGCTCGGGATCGTGTTCGCTGGCCGGGTCGGTGGGGTCGACCTGACCGTAGGTGGCGCCCGGCTGCGGCCCGTGGCCGCCGCCCCAGGTGTACCAGACGCCGATCTGTGTGCAGGCCGCCCGGACCGCCGCCTCCGCCGCGGCCGCGGCCCCGGTCGCGAGGACCCCGCAGGTGGCTTCGGCCTGCGTGGGGCGGGCCGACACCGCCGGCGGCGCGGCGGGCGCCGCCGCGGCGGGCTGAGCGATCGCCCCGACGGCGCAGACCGCCAGGATCCCCGCGACGACCGCGGACCGCTTCGCTCTGGAAAGGATGCTGCGCATGCCGCTGTTCCCCCGTTTCGTGGTGCTGCCGCGAGTGCCGGGACCGAACGAGGTCACCGGCTGCGGTGCTCCGAGACTGGTCCGCGGCCGGGGTCCGTGTCGAGGAGCCACGCGTCGCCCGTGCGAGTGGGAAACGGGAAACCCCCGGGAAACGGGCTCCCGTCGGCGCCCGCGGGGCCGGCGGGAGCCCTACCGCCGGGCCGGGCAGACCCGTTGGTACGGCTCGTCCGGCAGGATCCGGGCCCACCGCGAGCTCCCGGTGTCACCCACCAGCCGGCACAACTCGGCCCTGCGCCGCGTGACGTCCGTAGTCCAGAGCCGGACGGTCCCGTCGTTGCTGCTGCTCGCCAGCGTGCCCGGGAGCACCGGGTCGAAGACGACTCCCCAGACGGGGCCGGTGTGACCGCTCAGCGTGGCGAGCTGACGGTCGCCCACGGGGTCCCACAGCTTCACGGTCTGATCGCTGCCGCTGCTCGCCAAGGCCGCGCCGTCCGGGCTGAACGCCACCGCACGCACCGAGCCGTTGTGGCCCGCGAGGGTGCCCGCCGCCGCCCGCCGCCCGATGTCCCACAGCCGCACCAGCCCGTCGTTGCCCCCGCTGGCCAGGGTCCGCCCGTCCGGTGCGAAGGCGATCCCGCGCACCGATCCGGTGTGCCCGCGCAGCACGGCGCGCTGCGGGTGCCCGGGTTCCGACGCGTCCCACAGGCGCACCGTCAGGTCGTCGCTGCCGGTGGCGAGGGTCCGGCCGTCCGGGCTGAAGGCGACGGCGTTGACGAAGTCCTGGTGGCCTTCGAGCACGGCGTCGCGCCGCCGGGAGGCCACGTTCCACAGCGCGACCGTGCGGTCGGCGCTCGCCGACGCCAGTTCCCGGCCGTCGGGGGCGAAGGCGAGGGCGAACACGGAACCGAGGTGGCCGGTGAGCTTCGCGTACGGATCGCCCGTCGCCGTCTCCCACACCCTGACCGTCCGATCGGCCCCCGCGGAGGCGACGTACCGCCCGTCGGGGGAGAAGACGACGGCGAAGACGGAACCGTCGTGCCCGGTCAGGGTGTTGACCAGCCGACGCCGGGCGGTGTCCCAGATCCGCACGGTGCCGTCCCCCTCGGCGGCGGCGAGCAGCCGCCCGTCGGGGGAGAAGGCCGACTGCCACGACTCGGTGAAGGGCCGCGCGGCCAGCGCGGTCCGGCCCGGGTCCCACAGGACCACGGACTGGTCGAAGCCGCCCGTGGCCAACTCCTGCCCGGGTCCGGCGGCGACGGCCAGCACGTAGTCGGTGTGGCCGGACAGGGTGGTGATCGTCTTGCGGGTGACCGGGTCCCACAGCTTCACCGTGCCGTCGCCGCTCGCGCTGATGACCGTGTCACCGCCGCGGGTGAAGGCGACCCCGTTGACGTCGTCGCCGTGCCCGGTGAGGACGGCGCGCACCGTGCCCGCCGGCAGGTCCCACAGGCGTACGGTCCGGTCGGCGCCGCCGGAGGCGAGCGTGCGCCCGTCCGGGCTGAAGGCGACCCCGAGGACCTGGTCGGTGTGGTCCGCGAGGACCGCCGCCTGCCGCTCCCCGGCCACGCTCCACAGGCGTACGGTGCGGTCGGCGCCGGCCGAGGCGACCGTGGCTCCGTCCGGGCTGAAGGCCACGCCCATGACCGTGTCCTCGTGCCCGCTCAGCACGGCCCGGAACGTGCCCTCGGGGAGGTTCCACAGCCGGACGGTGCGGTCCAGGCCGCCGCTGGCCAGCGTCCGGCCGTCCGGAGCGAAGGCCACCGAACGCACCGCACCGCGGTGCCCCGTCAGCGTCGCGGTGATCCGGTGCGCGGCCGTGTCCCAGAGCCGCACCGTCCCGTCCGCGCTCGCCGTCGCCAGCCGCAGTCCGTCGGGGCTGAAGGCGACCGAGGTCACCGGGCCCGTGTGGCCCCGCAGCGTGGCCACCGGGGTGCGCGCGGCGACGTCCCACAAGCGGACGGTGGTGTCCGAGCTGGCCGAGGCGATGAGCTTTCCGTCGGGGCTGAAGGCGACGGAGTTGACCGGCCCCTCGTGCCCGGGGAGCCGGCCGGCGAAGTACTGCGCCTGGGTGCTCAGCAGCGCGCCGCGCGCCTGCGGGGTCGGCGCGGTGTCGTACGCGCCGGCCGCGAGCAGCATCGAGGCCTCGGGCTGTCCCGCCGCGAGCAGCCCGGCTCGCACCGCCATCGCCTGGGACTGCGCGGTGCGCCGCTGGTCCACCGCCTGTGACCGCTGCTGGAGGGCCAGGGCCCCGGCGGTCAGGGCGACGGCGAGCAGCCCGGCCAGTGTGAGCACCATGGCCCGGCGGACCCGGCTCTGGCGCGCCGCGGCCCGCTCGCGCCGGTCCTCCTCCGCCTCGCACGCGTCGACGAACTCCCGCTCCTCGGGCCCGAGCCCGGAGCGGTCGGCCGCCCGGTCCAGCCACTCCCGTACGCCCGCCAGCCGGGTCCCCCGGTAGAGCAGGCTCGGATCGCGCCCGCCGGCGGTCCACTCGGCCCCCGCCTCGGAGAGCTGCTGGCGCATCCGCAGCGAGGCCCGGTCCCGCTCGGTCCACTCGCGCAGCCGCGGCCAGGCGTGCAGCAGCGCCTCGTGGGTGATCTCCACGGTCGCGCCGCCCGCCGTCACGAGCCGGGCCTCGATGAAGGCGTCGAGGGCCCGGCCCCCGGCCGCGGGCTCGGGCAACTGGCGCAGCAGCCGGCCGCGCTCCACCGGTCGGCGCGTCTGCGCCGCGCCCTCGGCGATGTGGACCAGCCGGACGAGGAGTTCGCGCGTCATCCGCCGCTCGGCCGGGTCGAGCTGGCCGAAGACGGACTCCGCGGTGCGGGCGACCGCTCCGTGGATGCCGCCCGTCATCTCGTACCCCGCGACCGTCAGGGTCGTACCGGCGCGCTGCTGCCAGGTGATGAGCAGGGTGTGGGCCAGCAGCGGCAGGGATCCGGCGTCGGCCGCGGAGCCGTCCCCGAGGTCGCGCAGCAGCAGTTCGACGAGGCCGCCCTCCAGGCTGAGCCCGGCCCGGGCGGCCGGTCCGGTGATCGCCTCGCGCAGCTGCGCGCCGGACATCGGTCCGAGGGCGAACAGCCCGTGGGTGAAGACCTCGACGAGCTCCGGGTGGTCGAGGCAGTGACCGCAGAAGTCCGCGCGTATCCCGATCACCACGGCGGTCGTGGCGGCGCCGGCGTCCACCGCGCCGGCCGCACCGGGCCCGCGCCCCGGACCCGGCCCCCGGTCCCGGCCCGCCCCGCCGGTCGGGTCGGCCGGCGCGCGGGCCGGCCCGACCGCCGCGGCCAGCGCGTGCAGCACCCGGACGAAGGAGCGGCGCTCCCGGTCGTCCTCGCAGAGCGTGAAGACCTCTTCGAACTGGTCGACGACGAGCACCAGTCCGGCCCGGCCGCGCGCGGCCGCCGCCTCCAGCAGCACCTCCGGCCGCCCGGCCAACTCCTCGGGGGTGATCCCCGCGGCCGCCGCCCCCAGCACCTCGGCCGCGCAGCGCAGCAGTTCCTTCAGCGGGTGCGCACCCGGCGTGCACAGCACCACCGGCCAGTCGCCCGCTCCCGTCACCGGCAGCACCCCGCGCCGCAGCGCGGGCAGCAGGCCCGCCCGCAGCAGCGAGGACTTCCCCGCCCCCGACGGGGCCACCACGGCCAGCGCCCCCTGCCCGATCCGCTCGGCCAGCCGGGCCGCCAGCTCCGCCGTGTCCCCGTCCCGGCCGAAGAACCACTGGGCGTCCTGGGGCCCGTACGCCGCGAGCCCCCGGTAGGGGCAGACCGCGGCCGATCCTGGCGGGGGCCCGCCCTCGACCGCGCGCCCCTCGTCCGTGGGCGCGGCGGCGCCCGCCGCCGGACGCTGGGCCGGGACCAGCCGGGCCAGCTCGCCGCCGGCGTCGAGCGCCTCGTCGCAGCGGCGGGCGAGGTCGGGGGTCGGCGGCTTCCCGCCGTTCTCGATCTTGCTCAGGTACCCCTTGCTGTAGTGGACGGAGCGGGCAAGAGCCGAGAGCGACATCTTGCGCAGCTGGCGCATGCGCCGCAGCTCCGCCGGGAATCCACCGGTCGTCCCATCATCGGTCGGCACGGGGCGTACTTTCCCGCAGGGGAGGGACGTACGCATAACGGGGAGGAGTTCCTCCGCTTGGCCGCCGCCCGACCGTCCGGGCGACGGTTCCCCGACCGTCCGGGCGGCCGTTCCCCGACCGCCTCCCCGCTGTGCTAGCTGTAGGCGTTGAAGGGGATGGGCGGCTTGGCGGCGTTCAGGGCGTCGCCGAAGCGGCCATCGGTGATCTTGATGGTGGCCGCCCCGAAGTCCGCGTTCATCAGCTTGTCCCGCAGGCCGGCCGGATAGCCGTTCCAGCCGACGAGGCGGGGGTAGAACCAGCCACCGGTGTGGTTCTCGGGCGGCTCGTCGTTGGTGTTGGCCAGCCGGAAGAAGTGGGTCGAGGCGCCGTCCTTGTGGTAGACGGCCTTGGGGTGCGTCCCGTCGAAGCGGACGACGGAGCGGGGGTACCACTTCCAGCCGCTGTGCTGCGAAGTCGACACGTACTGGACCTGGTTGTCCTTGATCCAGACCACCACGTGCTCGAAGTCGTGCCGGTGCCCGATGGCCGCCGGGCCGAGGGTGGCCTGGTCCTTCTCGAAGTAGCTCGCGTACATGACCGCGCACCAGCCGTTGTCGCACTTCGCGCGCGTGTACGTGTTCGAGTTCTGCAACTGCGCGGCGTCCCGGCAGTGCCCGTTCACGTCCCCGCCGAGCTTGAGCCCGGGGTTCAGCCGCCCGTCGCCGCTGATGGCCGCGGTGGCGTAACAGCCGTCCCGGTCGTAGTCGTAGGCCGGGGAGAAGGTCTGCTCCAGCCCGTCCGCGTTCTGCGGCAGCGAGGGCAGGACCTCGGCGGAGGCGAGCGCAGGCAGCGTCATCACGAGGGCCGCCGCGCCCAGTGCGGCGGTGGTCACGAACCGTCGTATCCCGCTCCGGCGCCCGGGCGCCGTCGTGGAAGGGGGCAGTGTGCGCACATCAACTCCTCGACCTGTGTGGGGTGCTGGCATTCTGCGGCCCCGCAGCGCCGAACACGAGCCCCGGCCCCGGCAGTTCTCGCGATCCTCAATATCCGCGGTATGCCCGTCACGGAGCGTCCGTTCGGTGTTTACTTCCGTTGCGTCGACGCGGGCGACGCGACCAGCTGGGGGGCGGGGGCAATGGTGAGCGCAACGACGGAGCCGGGCCACGCGCAGGGGACCGAGGCGTTCCTGCGGCACATGATCTGGCGATACCCACAACAGCGGCAGCCCGTCATGGCGCTGCTCGGACCGCGCGGATCGGGCAAGTCCACCCTGCTGGCCCACCTGTCCCAGGGCTGCGGCTCGACGGTGGTGCACGCCCACCTCGACTTCAACGAGAATCCGGTGGACCCGGTGTCCGCCGCGACCCTGGCGGCCTTCCAGATGATGCGCGGCTGGGACACCCTGCGCCGCAGCCCCGTCTTCCACCGTTTCGCCCTCGGGCTGCTCGCGCTCAACGAGAACCTGGAGACCGACCGCACCCGGGCCACCGACCAGATCAGGGGCCTGATCCAGGCCTACACGCGGGGCACCCGGCCGGGCCGCTTCGCCAGCCGGGTCGAGGGCGCCGCGGTCACCACCATGGACGTCGTGGCCACCGGCGCGCTCAGCCCGTTGGTCTCCGGGACCGGCAGCCAAGTGGTCGCCGCCGTCCGGGACCAGGCCCGACCCGTCATCGGCTCCCTGCTCCAGAGCGCGGCCCGCTGGGGCCTGCGCGACGCCCTGCGCTGGCACGTCAGCATCCCGGAGGCGGAGGACGCGGGCTACGTCGACGCCCTGATCCGGCTCAGCTCCGCGTCCCGTTCGGCCGCCGTGGCCCCGCTCCTGGCGGCCTTCCTCGCCGACGCCCAGGAGCAGGCCGAACGCCACCCGGCCCTGCGGTCCACCTGCTCCTGCGAGGTGCCCGAGCAGGAAGCGGCCCGCGGGCGCCACGACCACGCCTGGGTCCTCCTGGTGGACGGTGCGCAGACCGCCGCCGGCCGCCGCTTCCTGGGCGCCCTCATCAACGCCCGCATCCGCAACCGGCAGACCGGACAGGGCGCTTCGACCAAGCCCGACCCGCTGGTCGTGCTCGCCGCCTGCGACCAGTGGCAGCCCGAGTGGACCACCCGCTGGTGCGAGCCCTGGCGGACCACCCCGATCGCGGGCACCTCGCAGCGCCGCGTCCCCCTGCTCGCGCGCGCCGACCGCGCCCAGTGGGCCCGGGAGGACGGGGCGGGCGCCGCCGCGGACCCGGACTCGGTGGCGTCCCACTGGTACCCGGTGTGGCTCGACCCGATGACCGAGGAACAGGTCGGGTACGTCACCGGCGCCCCGGGACCGCTCGCGCCGCCGCTGGCCGCCTCCGTCGCCCACCGGCTCACCGGCGGTCACTGGGGCGCGGTCACCGCCGTGAAGGAACAGCGCGAGGGCGCGCTGCCGGACGGCGACGCCACCGCGGTCGAGAGATCCCTGCCCGCCGCCCTCGACCCGGGCGGCAGACCGTTGTGGTCGCGCGCCCTGGAGACCAGCCTGCCCGAGGGGCTCGCCGTGCCCGGCGAGCGCTG
Organism: Streptomyces sp. NPDC028419; assembly: GCF_055565515.1. Classification (NCBI taxonomy): domain Bacteria; kingdom Bacillati; phylum Actinomycetota; class Actinomycetes; order Kitasatosporales; family Streptomycetaceae; genus Streptomyces; species Streptomyces sp. NPDC028419. The sequence continues at coordinate 331,774 of NZ_JBVHUE010000002.1, forward strand.
GACGCCGCCGCCCGCCATCGTGCTGGCCGCGGCCTACCTCGCCGACGCGCGCACCGCCGACGACCCGTGGGTACCGGCCGAACTCACCGACCTCCCGCACAGCTTGGAGCTGCTCCGCCGCAACCTGTGGGTCAGTACGCACGCCCACGCGCCCTCCCGGATCCGCGAGGTCGGCTGGGGCCCGGCCGACCGGCCCCCGACCCTGCACCCGTGGCTGAGCCGCTGCGTCCTGACCGCACTGTCCGCCGCGCCCGCCCAACCGCCGGGCGGCCGCGCCCGGACGCCGCGGGAGGGTGACGCGCCGCCCGTCGACCCCTGGGACGCGGTGTTCGTCCGCCAGGCCGAGGCGCTGGCGGCGATGTCGGCGGCTCGCGGCCGCTCGCCCGAGTCCGTCGAGGAGCAACGCCTCTTCTACGAGCTGTGCCTGGGCCGGTTCGCCCCGGTGGCCGACGCGTTGGCCGCCCGCTTCGACCGCGACCACCGGGCGTGGGTGCGGCTGCTCGACTACCTGGCGTCGGCGCCCTGCCGGTTGGCCCACGAACGGTCCGCCCCGCAGGTGTACGCGCACCTGCTCGCCGGGATCGAGGGGCGGGGGAGCGACGTGGTGACGGTGGCCACGGCCAAGCTGCTGGCCCTGCTCTGGCTCTACAACGACCCGCTCACCGAACACAGCCACGGCTGGGACGCCCAGATCGAAGAGGGCTTCGAACGGCTGTCGCACAACTCCCGCTTATTGGACGTCAGCGCACTCCAGCAAGCTGGCGCGCTCTTCGCCTGACCCCTCCGGGCCCGCCGAGGGGCGGGCCCGGGCGCACCGCTAGGAGTGGTTCATGACCGTAGGTGTCCACAATCCCCGGTTCGGAGTGCTGCGCCGTCATCGGGTGCTGTCCCTGGCCACAGCCCTCGTCGTCCTCGTCGGTCTGGTCTTCGGCGGCCTCTGGGTCTACAACCGCCTCCACCGGCCCGCCCTGACGTGCGGCTCCGGGATGACCGCGGCCGGCTCCCCGCCGGCCTGCGTCGGGGTGAACCTGGAGAGCGCCCCCTTCACCAAGGCCGAACCGGAGCGCATGCGCAAGCTGGAGGAGGCGATCAAGACGGCCAACGCGGCCGTCAAGGGCCCCTCCACGAGCGTCGTGCTGCTGCTCGACCTCTCGCCCGTCGCCGACGTGGACACCCTCACCTACGACTCGCTCTACCCCAACATCGAAGGGGCCGTCGCCGCCGTCTGGCGGGCGAACAACACGGCCGCGTACGGCAGTACGCCCCGCGTGAAGCTCTACCTGGCCAACATGGGCAGCCAGTACGGCGCGTGGAAGGAGACGGTGGCCCGCATCGAGAAGCACGCCGAGACCGAACACATCTCCGCCGTCGTCGGCCTCGGCCAGAGCACCGAGGAGACCCGGCAGGCCGCCGCGGCGATCTCGACCAAGCTGCACATCCCCGTCATCGGCTCGACGGTGACCGGCAACTCGATGAACGTCGACCCCACCGACCCGGCGGGCAAGCGGCTGATCACCGACATGTTCCGGGTCTCGCCGACCAACACCGACTCGGTGATCGCCGCCAACCAGTACGTCGCCGGACTGCGCCCGGCCGTCGGTTCGCTCACCGTGGTAACCGACGACGTCGCGGGCGACGACTACACGTCCACCCTCGCGGCCGAGGCGAAGGTCCGCCTCCAGGCGCCGAACCGCACCGTCACCGTCCTGCCGTACACCTCGCCCAAGAGCCTGCCCAGCGGCTCCGGCCGCAAGGCGTACCTGATCCAGCAGTTCAACCTGATGCACGCGAACCTCTGCCAGGCCCAGCCGTCGATCGTCTACTTCGCCGGTCGCGGCCGCGACCTCGGCGCCTTCGTGGAGACCTGGGTCCAGGGCTCGCCCTGCGGGATCACGCAGCTGCGCATCCTCGCCGGGGACGACGCCTCCGAGGCCATCCACGACGAAGCGGTCCTCAAGGGGGTCGCCTCCGGCCGGGTCGCCGTTGCCTACACGGCGCTGGCCAGCCCGGACCAGTGGGGCAGCGAGTGCCCCGGCTCGGACGCGAAGCACAACTACGACCAGTTCTGGGCGGCGTACACCGGCCGGCCCGATCCGTGCACGGGCCAGCGCCTCACGACCCAGGGGGACGCGGCGGCCCTCGCCTTCGACCCGGCCGACCTCGCCAACGGCCAGGCGATGCTCACCCACGACGCCACGGTGGCAGCCATCAAGGCGGCGCGGCAGAACGGTACGGGGCAGAAGAGCCCCGGCCTGGGTACCGGCCTCCTGCACGGGTTCAAGTGCGCGAACATGATTGCGGGCGCCAGCGGCTGGCTGTCCTTCGGCAGCGACGGCAACCCCGTCGGCAAACCGGCCCCCGTCGTGGAGATCCAGCCGGACGGGAAGACCAAGACGGTCTCGCTCACCTGGCCGAACTCCGCACCCAACCTGAGCCTGCCCCAACGCGGCGGCACCGGCGCCCCGGGCTGCTGAGGCCCGCACCCGCCCCCGTACGCCCACCCCGACCCGCCCGCCCCCGGCGGGCGGGTCGCCTCCGCGAGGCCGGGGGAGCCGACGGCGCATCCGGATCACTCGGCCGAGCGGGGCCGAGCGTTCCGGATCTTGTGCGGCCTGATGTCTATCCCGGCCGGCCCCACCGGTGGGAGCCTGGGCCTGCCGCCGTTCAGCCGAGCGAGGGCGCGCGAGTGGTCCCTCCCCCCGACCCCGCGCGCGCCGGCCTCGTGCGCGGCCCTCATCGACCTGCCACGTTAGGGAGTTGCACCGCATGCAGACCCGCTCGACCGATCATCCGCGCAAGCGAGGAGTCTGGGGGACCACCCTCGTCCTGGTCGCGGTCACGGCCCTCCTCGGGGGCGTCCCCGCCGCGGCCGGGGCGACGCCGCAGGCCGCCCCGCCGGTTCCCACACTGACCTGGGGGCCCTGCGCCGACCCGGGCGACGGCTTCGAGTGCGCGACCGCCCAGGTCCCGCTCGACTACCGCGAGCCCACCGGGCGCACCATCCCGATCGCGGTCACCCGGCACCTCGCCGCCGACCCGGCCCACCGCACGGGCGTCCTGCTGCTGCACCCCGGCGGCCCCGGCAACTCCGGCGTGGACTTCGCGCGCGACAGCTACGACGCGCTGCCCGCCTCGCTCCGCGACGGCTTCGACGTCGTCGGCTACGACATGCGCGGGGTCAAGCGCAGCGGCCAGATCGAGTGCTGGAACGACCAGGAGTACGCGGCCGCCGTCGACGCCGCGCGCGGCGTGCCCGGCCCGGGCGCCCTGCAGGTCGCCGTCCGACAGGGCCGCGAGGTCGGCGCCGCCTGCAAGGCGCGCTCCGGCGACCTGCTGCCGTTCATCGGCACGGCCTCGAACGCCAAGGACATCGACCTGCTCCGCCAGGCCCTCGGCGAGCAGACGCTCACCTTCTACGGCCGGTCCTTCGGCAGTTACGTCGGCACCGTCTACGCCGCCCAGTTCCCCCGGCGCGTGCGCGCCATGGTCCTGGACGGCTCCTACGACCCGCGGCACTACGCGGACGTCCCGTACGCCTACGACGCGCCCCAGTTCGTCGCCCTGGACGCCGCGGTCGGCCGGTTCCTCGACTGGTGTTCGCAGTCCCCCGCGGCCTGCGGGTTCGGTGACGGCAAGGCCCGGCAGGCCTTCGAACAGCTCAAGCGGGACCTCGACGCCGACCCGGTCGTCACCGCGAGCGGACGCCCGGCCACCGGCTACACCCTCGCCTACCGGATGATGTTCAACATCAACGCGGGCAAGGAGATATGGCCCGCCCTGGGCGAGAGCCTGAGGGCGGCCCAGGAGCACCGGACCACCTGGCTGCTCAATCCGCCCTCGCCCGGCTCCTTCGACTTCCTCAACGTCAACATGGCCGTCGAGTGCGCCGACCGCGTCTACCCGAGCAGCCAACTGCTCCTGGGCGCGATGGTCGGCGCCGAGTCCGCCACGACGCCGCTGCTGGGCACCCCCATCGGCCTGGGGCCGCCCACCTACGACCACAACCACGCGCCCACCTGCGCCCAATGGCCGGCGGAGCGCGCGAGCCGCTTCGAGGGCTCCTACCGGGCCGCGGGTTCCGCGCCGATCCTGGTCCTCGGGAACACCGGTGACCCGGACACCCCGTACCAGGACGCCGTGGCCCTCGCCGGGACGCTGGAGAACGGACGACTGGTCACCTTCGCCGCCGAAGGACACACCGCCTACAACCGGAGCGCGTGCGTGAGCGCGCTCGTCAACGACTACCTCGCCACCCTGGCCCTGCCCGCGCGGGGCACGGTCTGCGCGGACGAGGCGCCCGCGGCCCCGCTGGCCCGCCGCAGCGCGTACGTCGGCGTCGACGAGACGCGCGACGTGATCCCCACCCTGCGCTGAACACCCCGAAGGAGCGGGGCCGCGGTCGACCGTCGGGTCGAGCGCGGCCCCGCTGCCGTGTCGCGGGGGTGCGGGCGGCCCCGTGGTGACGGTGGGACAGGAGTGCGGGCGAGCCGGCCTCTTGAGAGGTATCGGTACTGGGTAGGGTGAACCGGACAACGGGTTCGGTGCGGTTCTGGGCGGGGTGGGGGACATGGGACGTCAGATGCGGGTGCCCGGCGGGATCCTGGCGGTAACGGTTCTGCTGGCCCTGGCCGGGTGCTCGCAGACCGCGACCGACCGGGGCGCGGGCGACGGCAAGCCGTCGGCGTCGGCGTCCGGCGCCAAGTCCCCCTCGCCGTCCGCGTCGAAGAAGGGCTCCGGCGGCGACGACGGCAAGCCGGTCACCGGCGACGTCCTGCCGGGCATGGTCACCGTGCAGGTGGCCCGCACCCAGTTGGCCGCGCTCAAGATCGCACCCGTCGGCTCGATGTCCGGGTACTCCCGGGACAAGTTCACGCACTGGATCGACCAGGGCGCCAAGTGCGACACGCGCGAGACCGTCATCAGGCGCGACGGCAAGGACGTCACCGTGAACGCGGACTGCAAGGCCGCTTCCGGCACCTGGCACAGCCTCTACGACGGGGTCACGGTCACCGACGCGGGCAAGCTGGACATCGACCACATGGTGCCGCTCGCCGCGGCGTGGCGCTCCGGCGCCGCCGCCTGGGACCCGCAGCGCCGCAAGGAGTTCGCGAACGACCTCGTCCGCCCGCAGTTGATCGCGGTGAGCGCGTCCGCCAACCGGTCCAAGGGGGACCAGACCCCGGACAGCTGGCAGCCCACCGACAAGAGCGCCTGGTGCCAGTACGGGCGGGCCTGGACCACCGTCAAGTCGACGTACGGCCTGACGGTGACGGAACCGGAGAAGCAGATGCTGACGACCATGCTGGACACCTGCGCCTCATGACCGACGAAGCGGCGGGCGCCGCCGAGCAATGGGTGGACGAGGTCGTCGCGGGACCCGGCGGAGCGATGACCGACGAGGTCGGGGTCATCACCGGGGACCTGACCCTGCGCACCACCGCCCGGGCGGGCGGGCCGGCACTGGTGGAGATCCAGTACACCGGCGCGGAGGAGTGGTACCGGCTCACCGCCGGGCCGCACCGGCTCGAAGCCACTCCCCACGCCGTGCACCGCGCGGCCCTCGCCCTGGTCCGCGCCGGCTACCGGGCCCAGGAGCAGGCCGACGGCTGACCGGGTCAGCGGCAGTCGTCAGCGGTAGTCCTCGGGGTGGCCCTGCATCCACGTGTTGATCTTGTCCCGGGTGGCGATCAGCACGCTCTGGTGCTCCTTGAGGTTCTCGAAGGACCGGTCGCCGGCGAGTTCCCCGTCGAGCTTCGCGATCAGGGAGATCGGCTCGGGGAAGTGACCCGGCCCCTTCGGGTCCGCCTTCATGGACCGGTCCATCTGGTGCAGCTCGTCGTACACCCGGCCCAGGAAGAAGGCGCATTCGCCCGGCGTACAGGAGCCCCCGAGGGTGGCCTGGAGCCCCGCGAAGGCATCGCGGACCTTCACCGGGGCCGCCGCCGGGTCGGCCGCCCCCGCCGACGGGGCCGGGGCACTGGCCGACGGCGAGCCCCCGGTGGTGGGTTCCGCGGCGGCGCCCGTGGCGGGACTCGCGCCGCCGCTGGCGGCGCTGCCCGCCGTGGTCGGCGCGGCCGGCTCGGCCCGCTGGTGGTCCGGGCCGCAGGAAACGGTGAGCGCCGCCAGGGCCGCGACGACGATCGCCGCACCCCGCGCTGTGGACGTGAACATGTTCTTCCCCCGTGTTCGTAGATCACCCGACCCTACAGAAGCGCCCGGCCGGGGCGGCACGGGCCGCGTGTGGCGGGGGAGGGGCGCCCTGATCCCGGGCGCCGGAGACCGGCGGTGGGGGTGGAAGGTGCCGGGCGGTCGTCCCGCGTGAGCGGACGGTGACGTCGGTCAGAGCGCCGTACCCCTGATGCGCCTATATTCTGGTCCATGTGATCGAGTCCGGACGGCCGCGGCTCCGTAGGCGCCCCGACCCGGGAAGCCTCGTGCGTCTGTCGCCGGTCGTCCTGACCGTCGTCATCGCCAGCCTGGCCTATGCCACGCCGCCGGAGATGGCCTTCAGCCGGCTCCTGCCCGCGGCCCCGGCCCTCGCCGCCGCCATGTGGCCGGTCCTGCCGACCGTCCTGCTCGGGACGGTCTGCCTCATGCTGATGATCGGCCTCGGACTGGTCTTCCCCGACCTGGGGACGTGGTGGACCGCCGCGGGGATCATCGCGGTGACCGTCGCCGCCGCGTACGGGAGCCACGCCCGGCTGCAGCGCGAGCGCACGCTCTTCCAGGTGCGGCTCGTCGCCGAGGCGGCGCAGCAGGTGGTGCTGAGCCCGCTGCCGCGCCGCATCGGCGGCGTCGAGATCGAGTCGCTGTACCTCGCGGCCGCGGCGGAGGCGCGCATCGGCGGAGACTTCTACGAGGTCGTCGACACGAAGTACGGGGTCAGGCTGCTCATCGGTGACGTGCGGGGGAAAGGCCTGCCGGCAGTGGGGGCGGCCGCCGCGATCGTCAACGCCTTCCGGGAGGCGGCGTACGACGAGGAGGACCTGGTCGCCGTCGCCCGCAGGCTGGACGCCAGCAGCACCCGGTACAACGCGGCCTTTCCGCCCGAAGGGGCCATGGAACGCTTCGCCACCGCACTGCTCGCCGAGATCCCGCACGGGGGCGGACACGTCGACATCCTCAACTGCGGACATCCCCCACCACTGCTCCTGAACGGCAGCAGGCTGCACGTCCTCGAAACGGCGACGCCGTCGCCGTTGTTGAGCCTCGCGGAGCTGATCGGCGACCACTACACCGTCGACACCTTCGATCTCGCCCCCGACGACCTGCTGCTCCTGTACACCGACGGGATCGCGGAGGCGCGCGCCCGCGACGGCGAGTTCTTCCCGCTGGCGACGTGGATGCGGCGACAGACCGGGACGCCGCCCCTCGAACTCCTCACCGCCCTCCACCGCGATCTCCTGCACTACAGCAGGGGGCGCCTCGACGACGACATCGCCGCCCTCGCCGTCCGCCTGCGCGCGGCCTGAGCCGTCGGCCCGGAGCGCGAGCGGTACGCCGCTTCGCGGTGGGTCAGCCGCCCTGGCCGGCGCTGCCGATCGGGCCGACCTTGACCGGGGAGCCGCTGCCGTCCGTGACGGGCAGCGTGGCGGCGCCCGGCCAGGCGAGGCTGACCGACTTCGTCTCGTCCGGCGGGGTGACGACCAGGCCGGTGACGCGCACGCCGGAACCGCCCGACGTGTTCATCGGGTAGGTGACGCCGAAGGAGACCGCCGCACCCTTCTTCAGGGTGGTCGGGCCGGGGTGCTGGCCGGTGCGCTGCGCGGAGATCGACCCCGCGTTGGTCTTCAGATCGACGCCGGCGTACTCGGAGAGCGTGCAGTCCCGGCCGCCGCGGTTCTTGAACTGCACCGCGACCGTACCGTCGGTGTCGCCGCCGATGGTGCTGTCGATCGCGGTGATCTCCAGGTCGCCGGTGCGGCACTTGTCGGAGCCGGACGCACCGCCCTTGTCGGAGCCGGTCCCGGCCGCCGCGCCCTTGCCGCCCGCGACCGCCGGGGAGCCCTTGCCACCGCTCTGGTCGGCGCCGCCCGTGGTCGAAGGCGCGGATGCGGACGGGGACGCGGTGGACGCGGACGAGGAGCCGCCACCCGGCGCCGCGGCGTCATCGCCGTTCTGGCACGCCGTCAGCGAGAGACCGGCGGCGACGGCCAGGGCGGCGAAGGTGATCTTGTGGACGCGCATCGTTGTTTCCTCGGAATCGGTCGGCAGCCGGGGTGGCTCGGGCCCGAACGGGCCGGTGGGAGCGGGCACTTCTGATCCAGAGGACCCGTCCGACCGCCGATCCGTTCCGTCTGCCCCTGCCCTCATACCTTCCTGTTACACGCATCGTCGGACGACGCTGGCCCGGGTGGCCGAATCCGCAGGTCGACCCACGCCGCCGACCAGTGGAGATGACGGTTCCCGCCAGGCTCCGCACGCGTTCTCGGCCAGCCGGTCCCTGGGACGGAACTGTGACGCGGTCGATCTTGACGGTGAGCGGCGCGGGCCCTGTGGTCAGCGGGCTCCGGCGCCCTCCGGGTCGGGGGTGGGCGGCGGGTTCTGGCAGGTGATGTCCTTGGCGGGCAGCCGTCCCGTCGACAGGTAGGCGCTGACGGGTATGTTGGCGCAGGTCGTGGGGGTGGAGAGATACACCCCGTGCCCCTGGCCGCCCAGCGCGAGCACCATCCGCGAGCCCTTGAGCGCCTGGTGCAGCCCCTGGCCGCTGCTGAGCGGGGTCATCGGATCCCACTCGTTCTGCACGGTCAGGACATCGGCGCGGGTCTTCATGGGCGTGGCGGGCTCCAGCGGCCGCTGCCAGAAGGCGCACGGTTTGATGTTCGAGGCGAAGTCCCCGTACAGCGGATGCTTGATCTTGTCCTGCGCCGCTTCCCGCGCGTACTGGTCCGGATCGCGGGGCCAGTTGTCCGCGTCCCCGCACACCACGGCCCAGTACGCGGCGGTGGCGTTGCCGGCGGGAGTGGGGTCCGGCGCCTCCGAGGCCCCTGCCGCGTCGACACCCGGGCCGGCGGCCCGGACACCGCCGAGCGGCGACCGCGCGCCGGGCCCCTTCTGGCCGGTGTCCTTCCCGCTCGCGCCCGGAGCGGCGCCGCCCGGAGCCGGGTTCACCGGCGGCTGGGGCGCCTTGTCGGCGGATGCCTTGATGGACTTGATGACGACCGAGGCGGCTCGGGGGTCGAAGTAGAGCGACGGGTCGGACCTGATGTCATCACCCGTCATCTTCTGTCCGTAGTGCATGATCGGGTCCCGGTCGGCCCGCGCCACCAGTGCCCAGAAGGTGGCGGAGACCGCCTCGGGCGTCGTGCCGAGACCGTAGGCGTCCGAGCGCTCCGCCGCCCACCGCGTCCACCGCTCGAAGGCGGGCTCGGCTCCGGTCCCCTGCACCTGGATCATGCCGCGCCAGGTGCGCCCCGGGTCCACGCCGCTGTCCAGGACGAACCGGTCGGTGCGCTCCGGGAACATCTGCGAGTACACCGCGCCCAGGTACGTCCCGTACGAGTAGCCCAGGTACGAGAGCGTCCGTTCCCCCAGTGCGGCACGGATGACGTCCATGTCGCGCGCCGTGTTGCGGGTGGTGATGTACGGGATCACATCGCCCGACTTCTCACGGCACTTGTCGGCGATCCCGCGCGCCCAGGCCACGTCCGAGGCGAAGGTCTCGGGCCGGTAGGCCCCGCCGGCGCCCACCTCCTTCTCGCTCAGATCGCCACAGCTGATCGGGCTGCTCTCGTTCACGCCGCGCGGGTCGAAGCCGATGAGGTCGTAGCGGTCGCGGACGTCCTTGGGCATCTCGTCGTTCACCCGGATCGGCCGGAAGAGGCCGGAGGTGCCGGGGCCGCCGGGATTGATGAGGAGGACGCCGCGCCGCTTGGCCGGGTTCTCGCTCTTGATGCGGGATATCGCGATGTCGAGGGTGCGCCCTTCGGGACGCTGGTAGTCGAGCGGCACCTTGAGGGTCGCGCACTCGTACGTCGCCGGCCGATCGGGGCTGCAGCGGTGCCACGCCGGCTTCTGGCGCAGGTACTCGGGAGTCTGGGCAGCGGATGCGGGGGACGCCACCAGCCCGGGCAGAGCGGTGGCCAGGAGCCCGGCGGTGGCGAGCAGCGGAGCGAGACGTTTCATGCGTGTGGTGCCGTTCCTTCGTCAGGTGAATTCGCGTGCACCTCCACTGTGTTGGATGGGCTGCTGAGACCGGATCCCTCCCAAGAGCCGACCTTCCGTCCCCCGCGCGTACCACCTGGAATCAAGACACCTGGCCGAGATTCATCCCCAAGATCCCCGCATCCGCCGTCACTTCGGGGACGGCCCGTCCCGTCCGCGCGTAGTCCCCTCCCCCTTGAGGAGGACGCTCAGTACACGAGCTTGTAGGTCACGTCCTTGGGGACCGGGGCCGGTGCGGTGTCGGTGTAGAGGAGCCTGATCGTCGTGAAGCGCCGGACGTCCGGGTGCGCGGGCCAGGTCTGGGGGTCGCTCAGCGTCACCGCTACCGGGTAGGCGCGGAACCGGCCGGCCGCACAGTAGGGGCGGCAGTCGTTCACCATGTCGGTGCCGGTGGCCGTCGCGGTCCGCGCGCCCCAGGTGTCCCACCGCAGGTCGACGAGGTGGTTGTTCCCGTCACCGCAGGCCAGGAGGTACTCCTGGGGGCGCATGCGGGCTTGGCCGGAACAGTCGACGACCACCACCGGATCCGGCGGGTCCAGCGCCCGCGCCGACGACGTCCCACCAGGGAGCGCGGCGACGGCCGTCACGGCCACCACCGCGCACACCACCCTGGTCGTCCGCGCCCCCCACCGGGACGCGCGCGCCGGACGGCCGGCTGCTGAAACGTTCACGAAGGGCCTTCCTCACCACTCTGCCCGCCGTAGGCACTGCGGCCTTCCCAGCTTCCCCCACCGGCGCGTACCCCGCACCCGCTGGACCTCACCCGTGCAGCAGCGCGCAGACGAAGTCCTCCTGGACCGCCCGCACCCGTGCGAGCAGGTCGGGGTCGCTGGTGAGGGAGGTCTGCGTGGTGATCGAGAAGGTCAGCGAGCGCCGGCCGTCCGCGGTGGCGGCCACCAGCTGCGTGTAGCCGAGCGTGTTCCCGGTGTGCCCGTACACCGTTCCGCAGCGGGTGGTGTAGCGGTAGATCGCCAGGCCCGCGTCGGTGCGGCCGGGACCGGGCGGCTGGGACAGGGCGCCGGGGACGAACCTGAACTGCTGTCGGCGGGTGCGGTCGGAGACGAGCGCGCCGCCCGCGTAAGCGCGGATGAACGCCGTCAGGTCCTTCGGCGTCGAGACGATGCCCCCGGCCGCCCAGGCCCCCGAGGCGCCCACGGCCTCGCTGACGTCGACCGGGCCGTCCTGCGGATCGATCTGGTAGCCGTGCAGGAAGGGCTCGGGCAGTCGGTAGCCCTGGGGCAGGCTCGTGGCGTCCATGCCCGCGGGCGCGTAGACGAGCTCGCGGAGCAGCTCCTCGTACCGGCGCCCGGTGGCGGCCTCGGCCATCAGGGCGACGGCGATGTTGTCGGAGTTGGAGTACTGGTAGCGGCTGCCCGGCGCGAAGGCGAGGTCCTCGTCGGCCACGAACTCCAGCAGACGCCGGGAATCGAAGGGGTGGCGGGGGTCCGCGGAGACGATGTCGCGGAACGCCCGGGATGCCGAATAGTCGGGCAACCCGCTCGTGTGGTTCAGCAGTTGACGCAGGGTGACCCCGTGCCAGGCGGCCGGCTGATCGGGCAGCACCTCGCCCAGGGTGTCGTCCAGGTGCAGCCGACCGCGGTCGACGAGCGCCAGGGCCACCGCCCCGCTGAAGGCCTTGGCGACGCTGGCGATCCGCATGTGGTCGCCCACGCGCGGCGGCCGGCCGCTCTCCACGTCGGCCACGCCCGCCCGGTAGGTCCGCGTACGGTCGCCCTCGCGCAGCACGGCGATGACTCCGGGGGGCCCGTCGGGCCGCGCCACCAGCTCCCGCAGCTCCTGCTGGAGGGAGGCGCCCGCCGGTGGGTTGCGGTCCGTACCGGCCTGCGCGGGCGCCGGCGCGGCGGCGAGCAGGGCGCCGCACACGGCGGTGGCGGCGGCCAGGCGGAGCGACGGGCGGATCCTGCCGATGGGGCCGCAGGGGCGTCGGGACACGGAGGTACCTCCGGGGGAGTCGGAGCGGGCGCGGTCGCCCACGATGGCAGGACGGGCGCCGGCGCCGGGGGCGACGCGGCCGCACCCCGGCCGACCGTGGCCCGTCCGGCCCCAACGTCCGGCCCCAACGTCCGGGCCGGGAGCCCTGCCTCGGCCCCCGGCCCGGCGCGATCCGACGGGGACGGCCTACGGAGCCGGCGCCGGCGTCGTGGGCGGGGTCGGGGCCGGGGTGCCGTCGAGGGCCAGGGCGGTGAGGAGCACCAGGGAATCGGTCCAGCCGAGCGGGGCGACCGAGGAGGGCCGCCCCCTGCCGTTGACGGTCTCGGGCAGCTCGCCGAGCCCGTTGCGCTTGGACAGGACCCAGTCCAGGACGCGTTCGGCCTTCTGCCGCTCACCCGTACCCGCCCAGGCCAGCGCGAAGAAGGTGGTGCTGGGCGTCCAGGCGTACGCCCCCCAACTGAACCCGGGGTCGTTGCCGGGCGTGAGCCCTCCGTTCGGCAGCAGCAGCGCTCGGTAGGTGGAGTCGAGGGCCGTCGCCAGGTCGGCGGGCGCGGTGTTGAAGGGCGGGGCCATGAAGGCGGCGGCGCTGTCGCGGCCGTGCAGCCCGTCGCTGGTGCGCGGGTAGCCCAGCGGTGCGAAGTGCGTCGCGATGCCGTCGGCGAGGCGCCGGGCGGCCGTCGCCCAGCGCGTCGCGTCGGCGTCGCGGCCGGACGCCCGGGCGAGGTCGGCGGCCGCGTTGAGCCCCGCGAGCAGGGGCGCGGCGGTACCGATGTTCGCGGTGGCCGTCGGCAGCTCCCAGTAGTCCGGGCCCGCGGGCGGCAGCCCGTTGGCGTCGAGCGAGTCGGCCGCGTAGTCGGCGGCCTTGCGGACCATCGGGTACAGCGCGGCCAGCCGGGCGGCCCGGCCCTTGGCCGGCGCGGCCCGGTACCACTGCCAGGTGGCCCAGGGCACCCAGCCGTTGCCGTCGAGCTGCCAGGTCCGCGCGTCGGGCGGACCCGCGCCGTCGAGCGTGGTGCGCGCCTCCCAGGTGCCGTCCGGGCGCTGGGTCGCCTGGTCGTGGCGCAGCATCCGGTACGCCTCGGCGTCGTGGCCGGTCGCGGCGAAGGCGGCTGCGGCGAAGCCGCCGTCGCGGGGCCAGGAGTACTCCCACGCCGGTGACCAGGCGGCGGCGAACGCCCCGTTCGGGCGCAGCAGGGCCCGCATGGACAGCAGTGCCCGCCGGGACGCCTCGCGGCGCGCGGGCGTCGACCCGGGCACCTTGCCGGCGGCCAGCCAGGCGCGGCTCTCGGCGATCTGCTTCAGCGCGCCGGGGTCGTCGGCCTCGGTCACCACCGAGGCGCCGCGACCGGCGGGGAGGTGGCGCCAGCGGCCCGACGGCAGGCGCAGGACGTTGCTGCCCTCGACGTAGCCGGCACCCACCGCGAACGAGGGCGCGACGGCCTCCGTCACCTGCTGGTTCGTCAGCAGCCCGGCCGTACGGGCGGCCAGCGAGGAGGTGGGCACGTAACAGGGCTCGCTCTCCCCGCAGCGGTCGGCGCCGACGGGGTTCACGCGGAAGGCGAGGCGGGCGGCGTCGGCGTGCCAGCCGCCCCAGTAGGCCCGGTCGTAGTTCCAGCTGATCGGGGCTCCGGGGTCCGCGGTCCGCGTTCCGTGCCAGACGACCGCCTTGCCCTCGGGGGTGGCGGCCTGGACGAACAGGTAGTACGGGCTCCCCGCCGCGAGCGGTGCGGCGAACGGAACTTCGATCCAGCCCGCTCCCGCACCGCCCAGGGCGGCCAGGTCCAGCGTCCGGGTGGCGACGGCGGACGCGGCGTCGTCCAGCGCGGTGCGCACCTGCACGGTCACCGTGCCGGTGGAAGCCGCGCTGGTCAGGTAGAAGGCGACCCGGTCGAGACGGGAGCTGGCGGCGGTGAACTCCTGCGCCGCCGCGTGGTCCGTGGCCTTGATGCCGAACAGGCCCACGTCGTGCCGGGGCTGTTCCGCGCGCGGGGCGGAGGCGGCCGCGTCGGCGGTGGTGCCGGCGGTGTCGGTGGTGGTGTCCGCGGTCGGTCCGGGAATGCTCAGCAGGGCTGTCGCCAGGACGGCGGACAGGGTGATGGACGGGTCCATGAGCCTCCCTCGTTCGGTGACGTGCCGTCACCGCCGCAACACCGCGGACGCACGTCATGCGTGGGTAACGAGGGCCGGCGCACCGCGTTCCTCCCGGTGCGCGGGTTCGACCCGGAGAGAGCAAGGCGTGCGAGATTTGCCTAAAGGCTTTAGGTAAATCAATAATGGCTTCAGGTTGATGGAGGGATGCCCATGGCACGCGCGGGATTGACCACGGCACGTCTGGTGCGGGCGGGGGCGGAGCTGGCCGACGAGGTCGGCTTCGATCAGGTGACCGTCTCGGCGCTCGCCCGGCAGTTCGACGTCAAGGTCGCGAGCCTCTACTCGCACGTGCGGAACTCCCGCGACCTCAAGACCGGGATCGCCCTGCTCGCGCTGGAGGAACTCGCCGACGCGGTCGCCGTCGCCCTCGCCGGGCGCGCGGGCAAGGACGCCCTGGCGGCCTTCGCGAACGTCTACCGCGACTACGCCCGGCAGCACCCCGGTCGCTACGCCGCGGCGCAGTTCCCGCTCGACCCGGAGGCGGCCGCCGCGAGCGCGGGCGGCCGGCACGCCCGGATGACCCGGGCGATCCTGCGCGGGTACGACCTGACGGAGCCCGACCAGACGCACGCCGTCCGGCTGTTGGGGAGCGTCTTCCACGGTTACGTCACCCTGGAGCTGTCCGGCGGCTTCAGCCACAGCGCTCCCGACTCGCAGGAGACCTGGTCGTGGATCCTCGACCGGCTGGACGCCCTCCTGCGCAGCTGGACCACGCCGCCGCACAGTGGTGGCGCACCGTCGCATCCCAGCGATGCGGCCCCCTCGACGGAGAGGCCGACGACAGCATGAGCACCGACCGCACGAGCACCGACGGCACGGACGACGACGCCCCGGACACCGGCAGCGGGCACGCCGAGCGCCCGTGGATCACCACGCCGATCACCGCGGACCTCCTGCGCGGAGCGCTGGACTTGGAGCACACCGAAGAGGGCGTCCTGCCGCACCGGCTGCCCGCCCGGGCCCGCGCCCAGAACACCGACGGTCAGCTCGCCATGGCGCAGTCGCAGCCCTCCGGCGTGCGGCTCGTCTTCCGCACCCGGGCGACCGCCCTCGAACTCGACACCCTGCCCACCAAGCGCGTCTACGTCGGCGCCCCGCCGCGCCCGGAGGGCGTCTACGACCTGCTGGTCGACGGCAGCCTGGCCGGGCGGGCCGGCGTCGCCGGGGGCACCACCTTGACCATCGACCTGGCCGCGGGCACCACCACCGAGCGGCCCGGCCCGGTCGGCACCCTCCGCTTCCGCGGCCTCGCCGACGCGGACAAGGACGTGGAGATCTGGCTGCCGCACAACGAGACCACCCGCCTGGTGGCCCTGCGCTCCGACGCGCCCGTCGAGCCCGCGCCGGACCACGGGCGCAGGGTGTGGCTGCACCACGGCAGCTCGATCAGCCACGGATCCGACGCCGCGAGCCCCAGCACCACGTGGCCCGCGCTGGCCGCCGCCCTCGGCGGGGTGGAGCTGACCAACCTGGGCCTGGGTGGCAGCGCCCTGCTCGACCCCTTCACCGCCCGCGCCATGCGCGACACCCCCGCCGACCTGATCAGCCTCAAGATCGGCATCAACCTGGTCAACACCGACGCGATGCGGCTGCGTGCCTTCGGCCCCGCCGTCCACGGCTTCCTCGACACCCTCCGCGAGGGCCACCCCGATACGCCGCTGCTGGTGGTCTCCTCCATCCTGTGCCCGATCCACGAGGACACCCCGGGTCCCAGCGCCCCCGACTTCGCCGCCTTCAGCGCCGGTCGGCTGCGCTTCCTGGCCACCGGTGATCCCGCGGAGCGCGCGAGCGGCAAGCTGACCCTCGGCGTCGTCCGGGAGGAACTGGCCCGGATCGTGGCGGAGCGGGCGGTCGAGGACCCGAACCTGCACTACCTGGACGGCCGCGAGCTCTACGGCGAGGCCGACAACGCCGAGCTGCCGCTGCCCGACGAGCTGCACCCGGACGCCGCCACCCACCGCCGCATCGGCGAGCGCTTCGCCGCGCGCGCCTTCGCACCCGAGGGCCCCTTCGCGGTCCCGCCGGCCCGACCCGCTCCCTGATCCCGCTCCCTGGCCCCACCCCCTGTCCCGGCCGGCGGCCTCACCCCTGCGCCAGCACCGCCTCGATCACGTGCCGGGCGTTGCGGGCCATCGTCGGGTTCGTGTTCCGGTAGTACGGCAGCGCGATCACGGCCTGGGACAGGGCCCGGGCGCGGCCGCGCAGCCAGGTGGCGTCGTCCACGCCGAGGGACGTGCGGAAGACCTCCCGGGCGCCGGCGGGCAGCAGGTTCCAGGCGGGGAACAGGTCGCAGGCCGGATCGCCCACCCCCGCACAACCGAAGTCGATCACCGAGGCGAGCCGCCCGTCGCGCACGAGCACGTTCCCCGGCATGAGGTCGGCGTGCAGCCACACGGGAGGTCCGTCCCACGCCGGGGCGCGCAGCGCCCCGTCCCACACGGCCGCCAGCGCGTCGCAGTCGAGGGCTTCGCCCGGGATCCCGCGCAACTCCTCGATGGCTGCCCGGGTCGCCGCGTCCAGCGAGGAGAGCGGTCCGCCGCGGTGGGCCCGCGGCGCCCGCGCCAGCGTGACCTTCCGCATCGCCGCCACGAAGGCGGCCAGGTCCCCGGCCAGTGCCTCGGGCGCGTCCAGCGCCCCGGCCTCGGGGTTCTCGCCCTCCAACCACCGGTACACCGACCACGACCACGGGTACCCCTCGGCGGGCCCGCCGACCCCCAGCACCTCGGGGACGGCCGTCGGGAGCAGCGGGGCCAGCCGGGGCAGCCACTCCTGCTCGTGCGGTACGTCCCCCGCGCCGCCGGCCGTCAGCGGCAGCCGGATCAGCATCGTCCCGCCCAGCCGGTACACGGCGTTGACCGTGCCGCCCGAGGCGACCCGCCGCACCGGCAACTCGGCCCACCGCGGGAACCGGCCGGCGACCAGGCGCCGTACGAGGTCCTCGTCGATGGGGTGGCCGTCCGCGTGCATCTGTTCCGTGTCCACTGCTCCCGAGCTCATGAGGCACCATCCGACCCTGGGACACGGCGGGGCGTCAAAGGGGTTTCCCGGGCGGGTTCCGGGCGTTGATACGCGGTTGATACATGATCGTCGGGTTCCCGACCGGTGACCCCGCGATGCTGGAAACGTCGGTCTCCCAGACTGCTCGAAGGACGCACGGCCGGCGGAACCGACCGCCGTGACCAGCGCCCAGGAAAGGCAGGATCCACACCGTGGCAGCGCGGCACAGCCGGCTGCCGGTCATCGCCCTCTCCCTGTTGGGACTGGCGCTCACCGGCGGCTTCGCCCTCTCCCAGCGGCCCGGGAGCGGCACGCCGGCAGCCTCGGACGGCTCGCCCGCGGTGCCCGCCTCCGGGCCCGGCACCTTCACCAGCGCGCAGGCGTCCGGAGCCGTCATCGGGACCGGCGGGCCGCTGCGGCGCTACCGGGTCGAGGTCGAGGACGGCATCGACGTATCGCCCGTGCAGGCGGCCACGGAGATCCAGGCGATCCTCAACGACCCGAGGAGCTGGGCCGCGCACGGCCAGGCCCGGTTCCAACTGGTCGACGGCGATGCCGACGTCACCATCAAGATCGCCACCCCGAAGACCACCGACACCCTCTGCGCGCCGGTCGGCAACACGCGCGGGGAGCTGAACTGCGAGATCACCGGGGGAGTCGTCGTCAATCTCAAGCGCTGGACGCGGGGTTCGCCGCAGTACGACGGACCGGCCACCGAGTACCGGCATCTCATCATCAACCACGAGGTGGGCCACATGATCGGCTACCGCCGGCACATGGGGTGCCCGGGCCCCGGCCGACCGGCGCCGGTGATGATGCAGCAGATCAAGGGCCTGGACGGCTGCGTGTCCAATGCCTGGCCCTACACCGCGGACGGCACCTTCCTCACGGGCCCCGACGCGCAGTGAAGGCGGTCGGGCCCCGGCCCGGTACGGGCCTTCGGCCCCCACCCGGGACGCCCCCGCGTCACGGATCCCGGCCCCGCGCGGCGTCGTGGGCGACGGCATCGAGCTCACCGCCGCGGTGACCGCGCCCGCGCGCAGGGCGCCGCGGCGGGTGAACCTCGCGCGCGGGTAGGCGTGCTGCTCGGCCATGTCCCTGCGGGCGGCGAGCTTCTCGGGGATGTCGAAGCCGGGAAGGGTTTCGCCCCGTCAGGTCGCCCTGTCAGGTCGCCTCGTCAGGCGTCCCGGTCAGGAAGGGACGCAGACCTCCTTGCCCTTGAGGGTCCCCTGGCCGACCACCTCGATCAGCGGGTACACGCAGCCGGCGGCGAGGTAGGTCCGCCAGGTCTCGGTGCCCGTGTTGCTCCCCGGGACCAGCGGACCGTGCACGTTCCTGCTGAAGTTCGCGCCGCCGCCCGTGGTGTTCTGCCAGCCGAGCCGGACGTGGACGGCGTCCCCGGCCCGCTTCCAGTAGCCGACGCCGATGACGCCCTGCGCGCCGACCCGGCCGTTGACGTCGATGCACAGGGTGCCGTTGCCGAGGTCCGTGCAGCGCTGCACGTACGCCTTGGCACCGGTGGGCGCGGTCGGTGCGGCGTGCGCCGTGGTCGCCGAGGTCGCGGACAGGAGCAGGGTGGCGACCGCGACCGCCGTGCCGGCCTTCGCGAACGTTCGGGCGTGGCTCCTGAGGAGAGCGGTGTGCATGGGAGTTCCCTTCCGTCGGGGGAGCGGGTCGGTTCGAGCCTGGTGCACCCCGGTCCGGCCGTCGAGGAGGCGGCCGTCTCCTCCCGGGGACGGATCGGGGAAACCCCGGGAAACCCCGCGGAGCCCGGCGCATCCCCCCGTGACGTGTATATGTCGTTCACCGGCATATAGTGGCCACATGAATCCCGGTCCGACGGCGGTCGACGCCGCCGTGCGTGCCGGGGACTCGGCGTGTGACGGAGATGGAGTAGGCATGGCCAGCAAGAAGAACCTCGTCGCCAACCGGGCGTCGCTCGCCCACAAGGTCCGGTACGCCGCGAGCAGCCCGCACCGCATCGCCCCCTACCTGAAGCGGGCCGCGCGCGACCGCTGGTTGGCCTTCAAGCACCCCGACCACGTGAGCTACTACCGCGCGGTGATGGCCTCGGACACCCGGCGCGATCCCGAGGCCGCCGTGGGCAGCCAGACGCACGAACGCTGGCTCGCGCTCGGCCGGATGCAGTTCGACTACCTGCTGCGGCACGACCTCGCGCCGGACGCCAGGATGCTGGACATAGGCTGCGGCAACCTGCGCGCGGGCTGGCGCTTCATCGACTACCTGGAGCCGGGCCACTACTACGGCATCGACATCTCGCCCGACATCCTGATCGCCGCGAAGGAGACCTTGACCGAGCGGGGGCTCCAGGACAAGGTCCCGCACCTGACCCTCACGGGGAACCTGACGCTGGACTTCCTGCCCGACGCCCACTTCGACGTCGTGCACGCGCACAGCGTGTTCTCGCACTCGCCGATCGAGGTCATCGACGAGTGCCTCGCGCACGTCGGCCGGGTGTTGGCGCCCGGAGGCCACTTCGACTTCACCTTCGACCGCACCACCGGTTCCGAGCACCAGGTGCTGCGCGAGGACTTCTACTACCGCACCGAGACCCTGATCGCCCTGGCCACCCGGCACGGACTCGCGGCCCGGTTCATGGACGACTGGGAGGAGCTGGGCCACGGGCAGTCCAAGATCCGGGTCACCGCGCGCTGACCCGGCCCGGACGGCCCCGAGCGCCGCTGTCGGGCGGGCGTGGGCCGGTCTCAGGTGGGCGTGGGCGTCCCGGAGTTCCGGCCCCGCCACTGGCGTACGCCGTAGGCCGTGATGGCGAGCAGCAGGAGGGTGGCGGGGATGCTGTCCCCGTCCAGCACGCCGCCGAAGAAGCCGGTGATCATGAAGGGCAGCGCGGCGAGCGCGACCTGGGGTGCGGTGCGGAGCCCGGACAGGGCCGAGCGGCCCGCCAGGGCCAGGGCCGCGAGCACGGGGACCCCGTACCGCCAGTGCAGGAAGAGCCCGACCCCCTTCGAGTCGAGCAGGGCGAAGAGGAAGACCGCGAGCGGAGCCCACAGGGCCAGGGCCACCACCCCGGCGGTGCTGAAGATCCGGCGCGGCGGCCGCAGGTCCGGCGGGCAGGCCAGCGGGAGGACGGCGGAGACCAGGGGCAGCAGCAGGAAGGCCGGGAGCTGCCAGGGCACCGGCAGGTCGGCGGGCAGCACCACGACGAGGACGCAGAGGGAGTTGGCGATCATGCCGACCAGGGACCACAGGGCGCCCGAGGCGCGTCCGCACAGCGCCAGTACCGCGCCGACGAGCGCCACCGCGTAGCTGCCGCTCGTGGCGTAGCTGAGCGGCACGAGGAAGTCGGGGTTGTCGCTGATCTGCCAGTCGGAGACCGTCGAGATCAGGTTGAAGGCGGCGTACGAGGCCGTGGCGGCCAGCGCGTAGGGCGACACGGCGGCGAAGAGCCGGCCGCCCGGTTGGGCGGAGCCCGTGCCCAGTCGCAGCCGGAGCGCGTGCGCCGCGATGTCGGCGGCCTCCCGGAAACGGGTGCGCCGGTCGGCCCCTTCGGTCGCCTCGCGGTAGGCCTCGGCTATCTCGTCGCCGAACTCGCGGCGGAACCTCGCCGGGTACAGGCGCAGCAGCGGCAGGCTCACGCGGTGGCCCCGCCGGTGACGCCGCCCGTGGACCCGCCGGCGGCCCCGCCGGTGACGCCCAGGCGCCGGGTCGCCTCGCGCGCCGTCGCGGCGATCCGCTTCGCTTCGGCTCCGAGGCTCTCCCGCCCGGACAGGGTGAGCGTGTACGTACGG
Organism: Streptomyces sp. NPDC028419; assembly: GCF_055565515.1. NCBI lineage: Bacteria > Bacillati > Actinomycetota > Actinomycetes > Kitasatosporales > Streptomycetaceae > Streptomyces > Streptomyces sp. NPDC028419. Next base: position 352,809 of record NZ_JBVHUE010000002.1, read on the forward strand.
CGCAGGCGGCTGTCCACGACCTCTTCCCCGTGCACCTCGATCAGGCCCTGCCCGAGCAGGCGCTCCAGGGCGCCGTACAGCGTGCCGGTGCGCAGCTTGACCCGACCGTCCGAGATCTTCTCCACCTCGCGGGCGATGGCGTAGCCGTGCCGGGGCTCGTCCGCGAGCGCGGTCAGGAGGAGGAGGGTGGGTTCCTGCATCGCACGATCACTCATGTCCGCATCGTAAGTCACCCACCGGCATATAACGGCGGCGGAGCGGAGCCGCCGAAGGGTCCCATCGGCCGGGCCGGCGTCCTGGAGGTTCGTATGAGCGACTTAAGGTGAGGGGGTACGGCACCAGAGGGGACATTCGGCGTGAGCAGACGCGGCGCGGCATCAGAGCAGGGGTCGGGCGACGATCGGGCCACGGCCGGGATCGGGCGCAAGGCCCCCGCGGGCCGTCGGCGCAAGCGCCGCACCGAGCGCCCCGGCGCGGCCGCGTGGGTCGCCGCCCGCCGGGCCGCGCTCGCACCCGTCCTCGCCCCGCTCGTCGCCCGCGCGCGCCCGCTCGCCCGGCGCCTGAAGCCGGACTACCCCCGACCCGGGCGCACCGACTGGCGCCGCTGGATCCCGTCCTGGCGCCAGTGGCTGGGCGCGTGCCTCTACGGCTTCCTCGCCGCGCTCGCCTTCGTCGGCTGTGCCTACGCGGTCACGGACATACCCGACGACCTGAACTCCTTCGCGAAGCAGCAGGACAACGTCTACTACTGGGCCGACGGCTCCAAAATGGCCCGCACGGGCTGGGTCAGCCGCCAGGAAATGCCGCTGGAGAAGGTCCCCAAGCCGGTCCAGGGCGCCATCCTCTCGGCCGAGAACGCGAGCTTCTACTCGGACCCCGGGGTCTCCCCCTCGGGCTTCCTGCGCGCGGTGAAGGCCGCCGTGACCGGGGGCGAGACCCAGGGCGGCTCGACCATCACGCAGCAGTACGTGAAGAACGCCTACCTGAACCAGGACCGCACCGTCTCCCGCAAGTTCACCGAGATCCTCCTCGCGGTGAAACTGGACCGGCAGAAGAGCAAGCGGCAGATCCTGCAGGACTACCTCAACACCAGCTGGTTCGGCCGGGGCACCTACGGCATCCAGCGAGCCTCCCAGGCGTACTACGGCAAGGACGTCTCCCAGCTCAACGCCAGCGAGGGCGCCTTCCTCGCCTCGCTCCTCAAGGGCGCCGCCCTCTACGACCCGGCGATCAGCAAGGAGAACCGCGCCCGCGCCGTCGAGCGCTGGAGCTGGACGCTGGACCGGATGGTCGAGACCGGCAACCTGACGGCGGCCGAGCGCGCGAAGTACACGAAGTTCCCCGACCCCGTGGAGCGGTCCGTCGCCAGCGACGCCACCGGTCAGTCCGGCTACCTGGTGGAGCTGGCCAAGGCGTACGCGATCAAGTCGGGGCACATCAAGGACTCCGACTTCGACCTCGGCGGCTACCAGATCTACACGACCTTCGACCGGTCCCGCATGGACGCGCTCACCGCGGCCGTGCAGAAGACGCAGAAGGACTTCGACGCCGAGCACCGGCCCACCACCGACACGTACGCGAAGATCGGCGCGGCCAGCGTCGCCCCCGACGGGCGGTTGCTCGCCGTCTACGGCGGACCCGACTACCTGAAGCAGGGCTTCAACGAATCGAACGCGACGACGATCCCGGTCGGCACGGCCTTCACCCCCTTCGTGTACGCCACCGCGCTGGACGACGGGGTGATGCGCACGCGCGGCAAGCCCCGCACCCAGGTCGCCCCGACCTCCCTCTACGACGGCAACGACCAGGTCACCGTGCAGACGCCCGACGGCCCCTACTGGGACCGCAGCGGCAAGGTCGTCAAGGGCCGCAACGACGGCGCCCGCAGCTGGGGCCAGGTGACCCTGCGCCAGGCCGTCGCCAACTCCGTGAACACCCCGATGCTGCAACTGGGCCTCGACGTCGGACTCGACCGGGTGGACGGCCTGGCCCAGCGCGCCGGACTGCTCGGCGCGAGCCTCGGCCCCCAGGTGCCCGGCTTCGCGCTCGGGGAGAACTCGACGCCCAGCGCGATCCGGATGGCCGGGGCCTACGAGACCTTCGCCGCCGCCGGCATGCACACCGAGCCCTATTCCGTGCGCTCGATCACGCGCAACGGGAGCGCGCTGCCGGTCGTGGCCCCCAAGCCCGCCCGGGCGATGTCGGCCACGGCGGCCGCCGCGGTGACCAACGCCCTGCGGGACGCCGTCAGCGAGGGCTCGGCGAAGGCCGTGAGCAGGACGCGCCCGGGCACGGCGGGCAAGACCGGGACGACCGCGGCGAACACCGCGGGCTGGTTCGTCGCCAACACCGGGCAGGAGTCCACGGCCGTGGTGGTCTACCGGATGTCCCTCACCGACCTGATCCCGCTGCCGCTGACCGGCCTCGGTGGGGACGCGCCCGGTACCCCGGGCAGCGACCGGGCGGTCGAGCTGTGGGCGGAGTACATGAAGGGGGTGCGGTGATCCCTCGGTGGTGCGCTACTCCCAGGTGACCAGCGCCCCCTCGTGGCGCACGCAGCCCCCGTCGGCGCGCAGGACCGGCTTGCCCGTGTACCAGTCGGGCCGCAGCGACAGGGCGATGCCGTGGTCGTCGGTCGTCCGCACCCCGGGCAGGCCCGCCCCCGGCTCGCCCGGCGCGGGCGCGGCCACCTCCTGGACCGTCAGGCCCCGCGCGGACCAGGCCGCCCGGAGCCGGCCGAGCGCCGTCGCGTAGTCGCTCCCGCCGGTGAACGCCGGCCTCCAGCTGAGGCTGGGCTGGTCACGGGTGACGCCGGCGGGGTCGAGGCCGAGGTCGTCCTTGCAGGAGGCGTTGGACATGTCGCGGCCGTCGCTGAGGGATGACGGGTTCATCCCCAGCAGCCGCACCGCGTCCTCACCCGCCGCCCGGGTCAGCCGCAGGTGCTCGGCGAACCGCGCCTGCGACATCACCGGGCTGCCCGCACAGCCCTGCACGAGCGCCGCGACGAGCAGCACCGCACCGGCCCGGACCGGGGTCCGGGTACGGCGTCGGCGCAGTGGGGCGGGGCCCGGGGCGGAGGAGGTGCGGGGGCGGGTCGTCGTCATGGGCCCCATCCCAACAGGCGGCGACCGCCGGGCGGCACCGCTCCCGTACTCAGACGCCGGTGAGTACCCGGCCTCGTAGGCTGACGATCATGAACACGATGACGATCGACGGCGGCGGCGGTGTCCCCGTTCTCCTCGACGCGGCGGAGCTGACCTGCGACCCCGGGCTCGGGGCGCGCTTCGCGGAGTCCGCCCACGGGATCCTGGCGGAGCTGGTCCGGGCGGGCGCGGCCCTGGGATGGGTCGACCCGCCCTCCCCGGCCGAGGTGGCCGAGCTCCTCGACGGGGTGCTCCGCGCCGCGCACGCCGGCGACGCGGCCCTGCGCGCCGCCTACGTCGGGCGTCAGCTGGTCGGCCTGGGGTACTGGCAGCGCTACGCCCGGGCGACCCACCGCCCGCACGCCGACCTGGAGAAGCTCGCGGTGGCCGCCGCCGCCCACGGACGCGGCGTCGGCCGGGCCCTGACCGCGGCCCTGATCGCCGACGCCCGCCGGGCCGGGATCGAGGTCCTCACCCTGGACGCCCGGGGAGACAACGACAACGCCCTGCACCTGTACCGGTCGCTGGGCTTCACCGAATACGGCCGTCTGCCGGACTTCGTCGCCGTCGGCGCGCGCCGCTACGACAAGGTCTTCCACATGCTCGACCTGCGCCGGTGACGGTTGCCTTCACCGTGGCCCATTGCAACGTATCGTTGCGTTCAGCGTTCAGGTCATTGCATCAATTCATCGTCAACTGCCTGGGAAATCCTGCGTGGATGGGCTTTTGGTGATTGACGAGTTCGTGAACGCAACGTAGCTTTCGGTATGTGTGAACGCGAGATGTCGAGAGATGAGGAACGGTCATGAGTGGATCCACCCACACCGTCACGGGGCTGCCGAGCGAGCGCCGGCCCGGCTGCCCCTTCGATCCGCCGGCCGAGCTGGTCGAGGCCCGCGAGCACGGACCCATCAGCCGCTACGCCCACCCCGGCGGCCCGCCCGGCTGGCTCATCACCGGATACGACCTGGTCAGGTCCGTGCTGGCCGACCCGCGGTTCAGCTCGCGCAAGGAACTGCTGAACGTGGTCGACTTCACCCTCCCGCCGGCGCCGCCCGGTGAGTTCCTGCTCATGGACGAGCCGCAGCACGGCCGCTACCGCGGGCCCTTGGTGGGCAAGTTCACCGCGCGGCGGATGCGACTGCTCACCGAACGCATCGAGCGGATCACCGCCGAGCGCCTGGACGCGATGGAGGCGGCGGGGCCGACGGCGGACCTGGTGACCGCCTTCGCCAAGCCCATCCCCACCATCGTCATCTGCGAGCTGCTGGGGGTGCCGTACGAGGACCGGCCGTCCTTCCAGGAGCAGATCGACACCTTCATGAGCGGGGAGACCGGCGACGAGGAGCTGATGGCGGCCTACACCGCGACCCAGGAGTACCTCGCGCAGCTGGTGGCGGCCAAGCGCGCCGCCCCCACCGACGACGTGCTCAGCGAACTCGCCGACAGCGACCTGAGCGACGAGGAACTGCGGGGGATCGCCCTGATCCTGCTCGCGGCCGGCTTCGACACCACCGCGAACATGCTGGCCCTCGGAGCCTTCGCGCTGCTGCGCAACCCCGAGCAACTGGCCGCCCTGCGCGCCGATCCCGAGCTGATCGACAAGGCCGTGGAGGAGCTGCTGCGGTACCTGAGCGTCGCCAAGTCGTTCATGCGGACGGCGCTCGTGGACGTCGAGGTGGGCGGCCGGACCATCGAGGCCGGCACGACCGTGGTCCTGTCCTACAACACGGCCAACCGCGACCCGGAGCGCTTCGCCGATCCCCACGCGCTCGATCTCGGGCGGGAGGACGGCGGGCACCTGGCCTTCGGTCACGGCATCCACCTGTGCCTGGGGGCGCAGCTGGCCCGCATCGAGATGCGGGTGGCGCTCGGCGCGCTGGTCGCGCGCTTCCCCGCGCTGCGCCTGGCCGTACCCGCCGAGGAGGTCCCGCTGCGCCCGGAGGCCGCGGACATCCACGGGGTGAAGTCGCTCCCGGTCACCTGGGAGGTGTGAGCACGCCGGCGCGGGGCCGCCCGTGGGCGGGGCTACTTGACCAGGGTCGGCCACTCCGGGGCCTGTGCGGGGTCGAGCAGGCGCAGCTGGGCCAGGACCTTCGGGTCCTGGACGTCGAGCCAGTCGGCCAGCTCGCGGAAGGACACGCACCGCACGTCCTGGCGCGGGCAGACGTCCTTCATGACGTCTTCGACGGCCTTCATGTAGATGCCCCCGTTCCAGTCCTCGAAGTGGTTGCCGATGTACATCGGTGCCCGGCTGCCGTTGTAGACCCGGTTGAAGCCGTTCAGATAGGACATACGGGTCTGTTCAAGCCATTCCGGGTACTTGGTGGGATCGCCCTTGGTGCTGTCGCCGGACTGGTTGTAGAGGAAGTTGAAGTCCATGGAGAGGACTTGCTTCTCCTTGTTCTGCAAGGGGACGAGCTGGAGGGGAAAGTTCCATATGCCGTTGATCTTGGACGGCCACAGCTGGAAGTCCCCCGACGAGCTCGCGTCGTAGCGCCAGCCGTACGGCTTGGTGGCCTCCAGGAGGTTCTTCTGGCCCTCCAGGCAGGGGGCGCGGCCGCCGACCACCTCGCGGTCCGGGTCGAAGGGCAGCGGTGCCACGTTCGTGAACCCGGTGTTCGTCTTCCAGTTCTTCATGAAGGAGTACGTCTGGTCTATCTCGCTCTTCCACTCGGCGGGGCTCCAGTCCCCACCGCCCTTGGGTCCGCAGAAGTGGCCGTTGAAGTGCGAGCCGATCTCGTCGCCGTCGCCCCAGGCGCCGCGCAGCTGCTCCAGCGTGGTCCGCACGTGCGGGACGGTCGGGTAGGAGATGGCGGAGGAGCCCGGGCTGTGCTGCGGCGGGGTGTACAGCATCTTCTTGCTCTCGGGCAGCAGGTAGATGCCCGTGAGGAAGAACGTCATGTGCGCCTTGCTCTCCTTGGCCACCTGACGGAAGTGCGAGAAGAGGTGGTCGTCGCCCTCCAGGGCGCCGTCCCAGGAGAACACCACGAACTGCGGAGGCTTCTCGCCGGGCCCCAGCTTCTCGGGCTTGAGCTGGCCCGGCTGCGGCCCGGTGTAGGAGGTGGAGCCGTCCCCCAGCACCTTGACCTTGCCGTCCCAGTTCTTGTCCTCGTCGCGCGCGGCCGCGGCCTTGCCGTTCTGCCCGCCCGACAGCTCGGCGGCCGCCGTCTTCTCGTCCCCGCCGGCGGCGGAGCCGCCGCCGAGGGTGAGGGCGTAGGTGGTCGCGGTGGCCGCGCAGAGGGCGACCGCGCCGGCGCCGACCCCCATGCGCTTGAGGTTGCGCGCCCGCTCGCGGGCCTTGCGGGCGGCCTTGAGGGCGGCTCGGGATTCCGTCACGGAGGAGTCCGGGGCGTCGTCGGTGTCAGGCATGGCAGCTGTCTTCCCCCGTGGTTACCGCAGCCCCCGCCGCGCATGGATTGTTCATACGAATATAGAACTTCTCTGCATGTCTATCGCACTCCGGACCCATCGTGCTCGCCGTCTCACAGTGAGGGCACAGCCGGGGCACAGTCGAGGGCGCGGAGGGGGCACGGACGGGGCATCGATCCGGACGGGGTCGTGCGGGGGGAATTCTGCGGGGACGTCGGCTGTGCGAGGATTCCGCCCGCCGGTTCGTGTGGACCGGTGACAAGGGGAACTATTGTGATACCAAAGACGTTCAGACCCGCCGCCATCGGCGTCGTGGCTCTGGCCGCAGTCATGTCGTACGCATTCCTGCCCTCCTCCTCCGCGAGCGAGGCCCCTCAGACGCACTCCGCGAACAGTGCGAACATGAAGGCCTTCGCCCGCATAGCCGACGACGTGCTCTCCCAGCGCACCGAGGCCCTCGTCGAGGAACAGCCGGGCCACCGCCCCGCCACCTCGGGCCAGAAGACGCGCATGTCGCCCCAGCTGCAGAAGGACGAGACCGAAGCGCTCTCGTCGCTGCGCTCCCGCAAGACGCGCCTCAAGGCGCTGGGCGAGGCCTACAGCGCCGCCGACACCAAGGTCTCCGTGGACAAGGCCACGGTCACCAAGGGCAAGGCGGTCGTGCAGGTCACCGAGGAGACCACCCTCACCTACAAGAAGGTCCGCGGTGACGAGCCGACGACCACCGGCTTCCGTACGCGCTACGAGCTGAACCTCGTGGGCAAGCCGGGCGGCGCCTGGGAGCTGACCTCGATCGCCTCCAAGGAGAACGGCCCGGTCGCGGTCAACGAGCCGACCCCGGCCAAGGCCGCCGTCGTCCAGGACGACGGTCAGACCTACCCCGACGGCACCCCGGCGTCCACCAAGTACCCCGCGCCGTCCAAGCCCAAGGCGAAGACCGGTGGCGCGTACGACTACGCGGCCATGGCCACCTACGCCGAGAAGTACTGGAAGAACTACAACCCGGCGTACCGGCAGTTCAACGGAGCCGGCGGGGACTGCACCAACTTCATCAGCCAGTCCCTCAAGGCGGGCGGCTGGAAGAACGTCTCGGGGACCACCTCGGACTACCGCAACTGGTGGTACGACGGCTCCCTCCAGACCGATTCCTGGGCGGGCGCCAACGAGTGGGCATGGTTCACGAACTCCAACAACCGTGCTCCGAACCTGGCTTACGTCTACCAGATGGACGTGGGCGACATCCTGCAGATGGACTTCAACCGGGACGGGTCCAAGGACCACTCGATGATCGTGACGTACCGGAGCGGCGCGGGAACGCCCTACCTCACGTACCACTCCACGAACACCTACCGGAAGTCCCTGGCGAGCTTGATCGCCTCGTACCCCAACGCGGTGTACTTCGCCTACCGCACCTGACGGGTCCCCGTCCCGGCGGGCCGCTGGCCGGTCCGTCGGGACGGGGGACGACGCACGAGAGCCGGGCCGCAAACCCCTGGCGGACCGGTGCGGGGAAGCGGTACCGTCACCGCGATGATCACCGAAACGATTCAGAGATCGGGGGACCCGTCCGCGCCAGGTGAGTGCTGATGCCCACCGACACCGCGACCGGGAATTCCCGCCTTGGCCGCTGGCTGCGCGTGCGCGAGTACGCCGTGCCGCCCACCATGATCGAAACCGCGACCGCCCGCCGCCTGGCCGGGGACTGGGCCGCCGCCTGCGCCGCCGCCAACGTCGACGTCGACCTCCGGCCGCGCGACGTGGCACGCGCCCACGGCGGGGAACTCGCCGCCCGCATCCGGACCGACCTGCGCCACCTCGCTCCCGACCTGCTGCGCTGGCACCTGCCGCGGGTCGCCCCCGACGGACTGCTGCGTCCGGGACTGACCGTGGCCCTGGCCCGGTACGAGACCGCGGGGCCCGACGGCCCCCGCCCCCTGCACCTCGTGGCCCGGACCCCGCCCGCCTGGGCGGACGCCGGTCAGCGGATCAGCCTCGCGCTCTGGGATCCCCAGGGCTCGGACGCGGCGGTCCGCCGCCACCCGCACGCCCGCCCCCACCCGCGCTTCCGGCTCGACCTGCACCGGCACCTGTGGGACGCGCGGCGGACCGACGACTTCCGGATCCGCTCCGGGGTCGGTCCGCCCGCCGTCGACGCCGGAGCGCGCGGCCCGGAGGAACGCGCCCCCTTCGGCCGGCTCCCGCCGGGGAAGCCCTGGGCCGCGCACCGGTGGGCGGCCGAGGCGGGCATCCTGCTGCGCGCCGAGGGCCGGTCCACCGGTACCGTCACGGTCCGGCTCGGGACGCGCGAGCGACTGGACCTGCACGTCGACCTGGACCGCCGCCACCACGGGTACCGCCACCGCGACGCTCGAGCGTCCCGGGGCACGGCCGAACCGCCGCTCCTGCCCGACGCGTCGACCTGGGTGCCGCCCGATCTGGAGCTGCTCGCGGCCGGGCTGATCGGAGCCGACCGGCTGCACCCGCTGGTCGCCCGGGCGCTCGTACCGGGCCACCGGGCGGCCGCGCGACCGAGCGGTCCGGCGCCGGAGCCGGGGCCGCGACTGGTGGACTGCCGCGGGGCCCGGCACCGGATCGGCCTGGTCGACGGGGTCCTGGCCCCGCTCGACCACGACCCGGCCGAGATCCGGCGGGAGGAGCTGCTGGTCGCGCTGACCGGGACGCCGCTGCCCTGCCTGCGGGAGATCGACCTGGCCCACCGCCGCCCGGACTGCCTCGCCGGGGTCCGCGAACGCCTCGACCACGGGGACACCGCCGGCGCACTGGCCGTCGTCGAGGGCCTGCTCGGGCCCGACGTCCTGCTGCGCGGCGGACCCCTGCGCGACGAACTCGAAGCGGCCGCCGACCGGCGCATCACGTACGGGCTGTTCCGGGCGGGCCTGATGGACCCCGTCCCCGGACGCCCCCTCCCGGCCGCCCACCGCCGGCCCGCCGCCCGTACGCGGCGGGCGACCACTCGCTGAACCGGGGGACCACCCCGTCCCGCCGTCCCCCTCACGACGCTGCACAGGTGATGAAGATGACCCTTTCCATGCCCCTTTCCGCGCCCCTTTCCGTGTCCGCGCCCGCTGCCACGACCACGACCACGCCCGGCCCCGGGGCCGCTCAGCTCGACGTCGCGGCCGAACTGCTCGCCCTGTTGCGCGACACCACCACCGAGCCGCGCCCGGACGCCCAGTTGGAGGCGCTGACCGTGGCCGTCGCGGCCGACCTCCCCGTCCTCCTGTGGGGCGAGCCGGGGATCGGCAAGACCGCCGCCCTGACCCAGCTCGCCGCGTCCCTGGACCTTCCGCTGACCACCGTGATCGCCAGCGTCCACGAACCGTCCGACTTCTCCGGCCTGCCCGTGATCGGGGACGATCCCGCGCGACACGGCGTCCCGATGGCCCCGCCGGACTGGGCGGTGCGCCTGGTCGAGGCCGGGCGCGGACTGCTGTTCCTGGACGAACTGTCCACCGCGCCGCCGGCCGTGCAGGCCGCCCTGCTCCGACTCGTACTGGAGCGGCGGATCGGCGCACTGCAACTGCCGCCCGGAGTACGGATCGTGGCCGCGGCCAACCCGCGCGCCTCGGCGGCCGACGGGTGGGAACTGAGCCCGCCGCTGGCCAACCGCTTCGTCCACCTCCAGTGGACCCACGACCACGAGGTCGTGGTCCGCGGGCTCGGCGGCACCTGGCCCCGCGCGACGCTGCCCCGGCTCGACCCGGAGCGGCTGCCGCACGCGGTCGACTTCGCCCGGCGCGCGGTGTGCGGACTCCTGGCCGCCCGCCCCGCGCTGGTGCACCGGCTCCCCGGCAACGAAGCGCGCCGCGGCGGCCCCTGGCCGTCCCCGCGCAGCTGGGACATGACCCTGTCCCTGGTCGCCTTCGCGACCGCGGCCGGCTCCTCCCGCGAGGTGCTCTCCCTGTTGGTGCGCGGCGCGGTGGGCGAGGGTCCCGGGCTGGAACTGCTGGCCGCCATCGACCGGATGGACCTGCCGGACCCCGAGACCCTGCTCGCCGACCCGGCCGGCGCCGACCTCCCGCACCGCGGGGACCTGCGCCAGGCCTGTCTCGACGCCGTGGTGGAGGCGGTACGGGTGCGCCCCGACGAGCGCCGCTGGGACGCCGCGTGGCAGCTGCTGGTCAAGGCGCTGGACACCGGCGCGCCGGACCTGGTGGTCGTTCCCGCGACCGCGCTCGCCGCCCTGCGCCGGGACGAGTGGGACGTCCCGGCCGCCATCGAGCGGCTCGCCGGAGCCGTGTCGCTGTCCCGCCGCGCGGACCGCGCGACGGCCCGGGCCGCAGCCGCGACGCGGTCCGGCGGGTCCTGGTGAGCGGCGCGCGACGCGCCCCGAGCGCCCCGACCGCACACGAGGCTCCGGGAGCCCTGGACCTCGACAAGCTCTACGCCGCCCGGCTGCACGCCACCCGGGTCCGCCCCTACTTGGCGACGGCGCTGTTCGCCCTGCACGTGGTGGAGTCGCGGCGGGTGCCGACCATGGCCGTCGACCGGCACTGGCGGTGCTACGTCTCCCCGGCGTTCGTGGACCGGACGACGGTGGAGGAACTGGCCGGGGTCTGGGTGCACGAGGTCGCGCACCTGCTGCGCGACCACCACGGGCGCAGCGACCGGGTCGCGCGGGAGCGGGGCCTGAGCGGTCCGGGGGAACGGCTGCGGATGAACATCGCCGCCGACTGCGAGATCAACGACGACGTGTTCGGGGACGGGTTGGTCCAGCCCGAAGGCGCCGTCCTGCCCGGGACCTTGGGGCTCGATCCGGGGCAACTGATGGAGGACTACCTCCGCCAGTTCGGGCTCGGGCCGCTCACGCAGGGCATGGTCTGGCTGGACTGCGGCAGCGGCGCCGACGGGTCGGACCGCGCATGGGACCTGGGACCGGACGGCGCGCACGGCCTCACCGAGCACGAACGGGACGCGGTCCGGTTCCGTGTGGCCCAGGGCATCACCGGGCGCCCGGGCAGCGCCCCCAGGAGCTGGCGGCGCTGGGCCGAGGAGGTCTTCCACCCGCCGCAGCCGTGGCGGGAGTTGCTGGGGGCGGCGGTCCGCTCGGCCGCCACCGGCTCCGGCGCGGGCGAGGACTACACGTACGGCCGCCCCTCGCGGCGCTCGGCCGGCCTGCGCGGGGTGGTGCTGCCGAGCCTGCGCCGCAGGCCGCCGCGGGTCTGCGTGGTCATCGACACCTCCGGGTCGGTCAGCGACGCCGAACTGGGCGGCGCGCTGCTGGAGGTCGCGGCGATCTCCCGTGCGGTGGGCGGCCGTCGGGACCTGGTCACCGTGGTGTCGTGCGACGCGGCGGCCCGTACCGTGCACGCGCTGTGCGACGCCGAGAGGATCGCGCTGGTCGGCGGCGGGGGTACGGACCTGCGCACGGGCTTCGCCGCGGCCCTGCGGGCGAGGCCCCGCCCCGACGTCGTCGTGGTGCTGACGGACGGCCAGACGCCCTGGCCCACGACCGCTCCGCCGTGCCGGACGGTGGTGGGCCTCTTCCCCCGGGAGGCGCCCGACGGGTCGCTGGACGAGGAGAACCCCGACTACGAGCCGGACGCGCCGCCCGCGTGGGCGCGCGTGGTGACCATCGGGTAGGCCCGACCGAAAATCCGGACGGCCGGCGGCGGGGCCACCGCATACTGGTCGTTCGTCCGGCGTCCGGCGTCCGGCGTCCGGCGTCCGGTGGCCGTCGGGAAGCAGGGGGAGAGGTGCGTGGGCATGGTGGCCGACGAAGGGGCCGGCGCGTCCACGGACGAGCTGTTCGCGAGCGCCCTGGCCGAGATCGAACGGGACGACGAAGGGTACGCGCCCCACTTGCTCCTCCTGCACGACCGCCCCACCCAGGAGGTCTTCGAGCGAGCCGCAGGGCTGCTGGCCCACGACGAGCCGGGGCAGCGCGAACTGGGGGCGCGGGTCCTGCGCGAGCTGGGCCCCCGCGCCGCCGACGGCAGCCGGCCCTTCCGCAGGGAGACCATCGAGGTCGTCGTGGCGGAGCTGCCGAGCGAACCCGACTACTGGGTCCTCGGGCACATGCTCTCCGTCCTCGGCTACCACGAGGCCCGGGAGAGCCTCGACCTCGTCCTCGGTCACCGGTCGCACGCCGAGCAGGCGGTGCGCTTCGGGGTCGCCGCGGCCCTGCCCGCGCTGGCCGATCCCGAGCGCACGCAGGACCGGGTCGTCGAGGCCCTGCTCCAACTCGCCGAGGACGACGACGCGGCCGTCCGCTGGTACGCCCTGTACGCGCTCTTCCACGAAACGGTCGGCATCGCCGCCGCGGACCGGGTGGCCTGGGCCACGGCCCTGACCGGCCGGGGGAACCCGGAACGGCGGGAGGAACTGCGCCATCTCGCCACGACCCTCGACGAGCCCGTCGACCCGGCCCTGCGCGTGGCCCTCGGCGGCCCCGGCATTGGGTACGCTCGCGGTTGACTTCGCGGCCTAGGCACGGGCTGAAAGCGCCGCCGGCAGGGGATGGGTTGATCATGGGCAGTACGCCTTCGGCAGAGTTCTTCCAACCGCTCAAGGCGGACGACCCGGTCGTGGTGGGCGGTTACCGCCTCGCCGCGGTGCTGGGCGCGGGCGGCATGGGCAAGGTGTACCTCTCGTACACGCCCGGTGGTCGCCCCATCGCCCTCAAGGTGATCCGGGCGGAGTTCGGCGAAGACCCCGAGTTCCGGCGGCGCTTCCAGCAGGAAGTGCGCTCCGCCGAGCGGGTGCAGGGCCTGTACACGGCCCCGGTCATCGACTCGGACACCGAGGGCGATCAGCCCTGGCTGGCCACGGCCTACGTGCCCGGCCCCTCGCTCGCGCACGCCGTCGCCCTGAACGGGGCGCTGCCGCTGCGCAGCGTGCTGTTGCTGACCGTCGGGGTCGCCGAGGCCCTCCACGTCATCCACGGCGCGGGCATCGTCCACCGCGACCTGAAGCCCGCCAACGTGCTCCTCGCCGCCGACGGCCCCCGCGTCATCGACTTCGGCATCGCCCGGGCCGCCGACACCACCGCCCTGACCAGCACCGGCGTCAGCGTCGGCACTCCCGCGTTCATGGCGCCCGAGCAGGCCTCGGCCGGTACGATCACCCCCGCGACCGACGTCTTCGCGCTCGGCCAGATCATGGCCTACGCCGCGATCGGCGCCCCCGCTTTCGGTGACGGTTCGTCACATGCCGTGCTGTACCGCATCGTTCACGAGGACCCCGATCTCAGCGGGCTGCCCGAGGAGCTGCGGCCCCTGGTGACCCGGTGCCTCAGCCGCGACCCCGCCGCGCGTCCCGCGCTGACCGAGATCATCGAGCTGTGCCAGCAGATCTCGCCCGAACCGCTGCGGCAGGGGGAGGACTGGCTGCCCCGCGAGGTCGCCGGCTCGATCACCGAGCGGCTGCGACTCCCCGCCCCCGCGCCCACCCCGCCCCCGCAGCAGCCGCCCGTCGCGCCGACGCCGACCGAGTACTCCCCGCACACCCCGCCCCCGGGCGGCGCGCACCCGTACGCGCCCACCGGTCACGCGGTGGCCGCCGCGCCGACGCAGGCCGCGCCGGGCATCCCCGCGGCCCCGGGTCTCCCGCCCGGCTACCGGCCGCCGCCCGGCTACCAGACCTCGCCGCCCGGCTACCACAACCCGCAGGCGTACCGGCCGGGTTACCCCACCCCGCCGCCCACCCACCCGACCGGCTACCCGCCGGTCGCGCCGCGCCCCCGACGGACCGGGCTGATCGTCGTCGGGTCCGTCGTGGCCGCGATCGTCGGGCTCGGGGTCATCGGCTACCTGCTGCCGGACACCGGTAAGAAGGGCGGCGACGCGAAGTCCGGCGGCGGCGCGAGCGCGAGCGGCTCCTCGGCCTCGCCGAAGAAGCGGAGCGACCCGCAGCCCGCCTCGTACGAGGGCATCGACGTGACGGGGAACTACGCGGTGATGCTCGGCGACAACCCGCCGACCCCGGCCGAGGACCACGGCGGCGGCGTGATGTACGGCAAGGGCGACCTCTACTACTACAGCGACAGCATGTTCGGGGATGACAAGCTCGGCAGCGCCAACGGGAAGCTGGTCGTGCTGAACAACACGCAGAAGGGCTCGCTGGAGACCTGCCGCACCGAGACCCGCTACACCGAGAAGATCGGGCTCGACCAGCTCGGCAAGGGCACGCAGATCTGCGTGCTGAGCAAGGCCGGGCACATCGCCGTGGCCACCTACCAGGGCAAGTCGGGCCCGAACGACCCGAGCAAGTACATCACCGTCGACCTGACGGTCTGGCGCAACGCCGACGACCCGAAGGCGCGCTGAGCACAGGCGCGATGACCGGGGCCGGGCCGCGAGGGCGGGCCGGCCCCGGTCAGCCCCGCCCCGCGAGGGCGGGCACGGCGGCCCCGGCGGGCGCGAGGCGCTCCAGGAGTTCCAGGCGGCCGCGGGTCTCCTCGTCCAACGGCGTGTAGGTGATCAGCCGCGCACCGGTCGCCGGCCCGAGCCACAAGTTGGTGTGTTCGAGGCTGAGCAGTCCCACCAGCGGATTGCGGATGTGCTTCACCCTGCCGCCCTGGCCGACCACCTCGTGCCGCGCCCACACCTCGCGGAACTCCGCCGAGGCCGCCTCCAGCCGGCCCAGCAGCGTCTTCCAGGCGGGCTCGGCCAGGTGCTCCGCCATCGAGGCCCGGAACTTGGCCGCCATCACCCGGTTCACCTCCGCGCGGTCGACCACCGCCGCCCGCCAGTCCTCGTTCGTGAAGGCCAGCCACATGCAGTTGCGGTCCTCCGGCCGCACCCGGTCCATGTCGCACAGCAGCCGCCCGTACGTCGCGTTGTACGCCAGGATGTCGTAGCGGCTGTTCTGCACCACGGCGGGCACCGGGCCCAGCTGGTCGAGCAGCGCCCGCAGCGCGGGCGTGACGATCGGGCACGGTGCGTGCGGCGTCGGGTCCGGACTCCCGGCCAGCGCGAACAGGTGCGTCCGCTCGCTGGCGTCCAGCAGCAGGGCCCGGGCCAGGGAGTCCAGCACCTGCTGGGAGACCTGGATCTCCCGGGCCTGCTCCAGCCAGGTGTACCAGGTGACGCCCACGGCGGAGAGCTGGGCGACCTCCTCGCGGCGCAGCCCCGGGGTGCGCCGACGGCGGCCGCGCGGCAGCCCCACCTGCTCCGGGGTGATCCGCTCCCGCCGGCTGCGCAGGAATTCGGCCAGTTCGTGCCGGCGCACGTCCGTATCGGGGGCCACAGTGGTCATGGTCCCAGGGTGCCGCATCCCCCATCCCGTTTCCAGGTGCTCCTGGTACCAGGATAAAGAGACTCTGGTACCAGGCTCCCGGCAGGAGGATCGTCTCCGTCGTGAGCGACACGACGGTACGTACGACGACCCACCCCTCCCCCCGAGCCACCGCGCCGGACCCCTCGGGGCCCGCGGCGATGACCCCGCTCGGGCTGTTCACGGTGCTCCTGGGCGCCGCCCTGCCCCTGATCGACTTCTTCATCGTCAATGTGGCCCTGCCCGCCATCGACACCGACCTCGCGGCCGGTCCCGCCGTGCTGGAACTGGTCGTCGGCGGCTACGGCGTCGCCTACGCCGTCCTCCTCGTCCTCGGCGGACGCCTGGGCGACATGGCCGGGCGGCGCCGGCTCTTCCTGATCGGCATGGCGGCCTTCGGCCTCACCTCGCTGGCCTGCGGCCTGGCGCCCACCGCCTGGACCCTGGTCGGGGCGCGCGTGGCCCAGGGCGCCGCGGCCGCGCTGATGCTGCCGCAGGTGCTCGCCACCATCCAGGCCACCACCGAGGGCCCCCGCCGGGCCCGGGCGATGAGCCTGTACGGCGCGACCGCCGGGCTGTCCATGGTCGCCGGGCAGATCCTCGGCGGCGTCCTGGTCGCCGCCGACGTGGCGGGCTCCGGATGGCGCTCGGTGTTCCTGGTGAACGTACCGGTCGTGCTCCTCGGTCTGGTGCTCGCGGCCCGCGCGGTGCCCGAGACCCGCTCGGAGCGCCCCGCCTCCGTCGACGTGTCCGGCACCCTGCTGCTCGCGCTGTCCCTGGTGTCGCTGCTGCTGCCGTTGACCGAGGGTCGGGCGACCGGCTGGCCGCTGTGGACCTGGGTCTCGCTCGGGGTGTTCCCCTTCGCGTCCGCCGCCTTCTACCTCACCGAGCGCCGACTGGACCGGCTCGGCCGGGTCCCGCTGGTGCCGCCGAGCCTGTTGCGGCTGGACTCGCTGCGCCGGGGGTTGGTGATGGTCGTCCCCTTCTCGATCGGCTTCAGCGGTTTCATGTTCGTGGTCGCCGTGGTCCTCCAGCAGGGCCTGCGGATGGGGCCGGTGGCCGCCGGACTCGCCCTGGTGCCGATGGCGCTCTCGTTCTTCGCGGCCTCGCTCGCCGGCCCGCGGCTGGTCGCCCGGTTCGGCACCCGCGTTGTCACCGCGGGAGGCGTGCTCCAGGCCGTCGGCCTCGGCCTGCTGCTCCTGGCCGTGCTGCGCGACTGGCCCGACCTCGGCATCCTCGGACTCGCCCCCGGCGTCGCCGTCGCGGGCCTCGGCCAGGGCCTCCAGCTGCCGGTGCTGATGCGGCTGATGCTCTCGGACGTACCCGCCGACCGGGCCGGGGTGGGCGGCGGCGTCATGGTCACCACCCAGCAGTCGGCCCTGGCCCTGGGCGTGGCCACGCTCGGCAGCCTCTTCCTCGCCCTGACCCCGTCCCTGGGGATGCGCGACGCCCTCGCCGTCACCCTGCTCGTGCAGCTGGGCCTGGTCGCGCTGACGGGCCTGCTGAGCCTGCGGCTGCCGCGCGCCATGCGCTGACCGGACGGAGGATGGGGACTGTGATGACGGTCCTGGTAGTGGGCGTACCGGAGGGGGCTGAACTGGAGCGGCTGCGGTCGCGGATCCAGAGCAACCCGCACTTCCAGGTCATCTCCCACGCCCAGGTGCCCGCCGTCGCGCTCGCGCACGCCCGCGTCCTGCTCCCCGACATCACGGTCCTGGCGCTGCCCGGAGGTCCCGCGGGCGACCCCGAGCTGCTCGACGTCTTCCACGGGGTGCGCGCCCTGGACCCGCCGAGCGGAGTGGTCCTGCGCGCCTCGGCGGGCGCGGTGCTCGGTGCGCTGGCGGCGCGGGCCGAGGAGGGCGCCGTGCACGTGGTCCGCGAAGGGGACACCGACGGACTGATGCGCGCCCTGCGCACGATCGGGCTGCGCCGGGCCAGCTGCGACCCGGACGAGATGCCCTGACGCGGTGCGGGGAGCCGGGCCGCGGGCCTCTCCGGGACGTCCCGGGGGAGACCCGCGCGCCGGTCGGGAGGTCGGCCTCAGCCCGTCTTCGCGGGGCGCGAGCGGCCGAAGCGGCGTACGAGCGGGTTCTCGACCCAGGCGAAGAGCCCCCAGGACATCAGGACCGTCACCACGCCCACGCCCACCAGCATCGCCAGGGTGACCGGCAGCGAGTACATCCGGTCCTCGCCGAGCGCCCAGCGCAGCGAACACATCGTGATGTAGTGCAGCAGGTAGAAGGCGAAGGAGATCTCGCCCAGCCAGACCATCGTGCGGCCCCGGAACAGGCTGGTGCGGCCCTCGATGTCCGCGGTCGCCGTGGCCGCGATCAGCAGCACGATCGGCAGGATCATCGCGGCGCGCTGGCCGTAGAGGTACGGCACGTGGAAGGTCAGCCAGTACCCGCCGGCCAGCAGCACGCTCGACCAGATCATGCCGATGTTGCGCCAACGCCCGTGCTTCACCGCGAGCGCCACCAGGATGCCGAGGGCGAAGTCGACCATCCGGACCGGGGGCAGCACGTAGCTGAACCAGTACTGGGAGACCGAGCTCTCGTGACCGCTGGGGATCCGCGGGTCGCTCGGGAAGAGGGCGTAGGCGAGCGCGGGGGTGGCCACCACCGCGGCGATCGCCCCGGTGATCCAGTACTTCAGGTGGGCGGGGTCGACGCGCCGGAAGGCGCGCAGCAGCATCGGGAAGCAGAGGTAGAAGACCGCTTCCACGGCGAGCGACCAACTCGGGGCGTCCACACTGAAGTTGGTCATGTACTCGGGCCACCACACCTGGACCATGAACAGGTTGGCGACGGCGACGCCCGCGGAGGTGTAGTACATCGCGAACAGGGACAGCGCGAGCGCCCAGGTGACGAGGTAGGTCGGATAGATCTTGACGAACCTGCGCCGCCAGAACGCCGTCGTGGTGTCCCTGTCCCGGGCCGACCAGGTCAGCACGAAGCCGCTGAGCACGAAGAAGAAGGACACGCCCAGCCCGCCCGCCTGCGCGAACCAGCCGGCCAGCCGCTCCTCGGTGCCGTCGTCGCCCAGCAGTCGCAGCGGCGGGATGGGAAGGAAGGCGTGGTGGGCGAAGACGGCCAGCGCGGCGGGGAACCGCAGACCGGTGAGGGAGTCCAGCCGGGGAGTGCGGGGCCGCTGCGGTGCGGCGGCCTCCGTGGCGGCCTCCGTGGCGGTCGGTGCGGCGCGCTCGCGGGGAGCCGCCGCTCTCGTCCGCGATGGCGCAGAACCGGTGGCTATGTGGTCAGTGGCCATGGGGGCTTCCGTTCTGGGATGTGGTCCTGCGGTGCATCCGGCGTGGTGCGGCCGAGCCCTGAGGGGGAGGTACAGCGCTCTTTGTACCGGCGGCCGCTCGTGGACCACTCAAGAAGCCCGGCGTGGCCGGTTCCGCCCGTTGACCTCGGGTGCCGCACCTGACGAACCGGCCTTGACCTCAAGTGGACTTGAGGTCCTACGGTCGGGGACATGATCACCAACGAAGCCACCCCCACGGACCCGATCGCTCCGGCGACGACGACCGCCATCCCCGACCGTTACCGCACCGCGGTGGTGCCGCACGTCATGGTGTCGGACGCGGCGGCCGCGATGTCCTTCTACGCAGCGGCCTTCGGCGCGGTGGAGGAGTTCCGCCTCGACCGGGCCGACGGCGGGATCGTGCACGCGGAGATCCGCATCGGCGGCGCCGTGATGATGCTCGGCGACACTTCCGAGGGCCCGTTCAAGGCGCCCACGGAACTGGGCGGGACCTCGGTCGCGCTGCACGTCTTCGTCCCGGACGTGGACGCGCTCACCCGGACCGCCGTGGCCGCGGGCGCCGAGCTGGTGCGGGAGCCGCAGGACCAGTTCCACGGCGACCGCAACGTCATCCTGCGCGATCCGTTCGGACACCTGTGGGTGTTCCTGACCCACCTGGAGGACCTGCCGGAGGGCGAGTTGGAACGCCGGTTCGCCGCCGGCACCCACTGACCGGGCCGGCGCCCGCGCCGCGGGTCAGCCGGTCACACCCCGCGGCGCGTCCGTGACGGCCCCGGGGACGAACACCCGGGGCTCGCCGGTCAGGCAGGCGTGGCACAGGCAGCGCGCGGGGTGCTCGGAGCCCCGCCACCCCTCGGCGCGGTACTCGCGCGCGATCTCCTCCAGCGCGGCGGCGATCGTCGTCGCGCGCTCCTGGTCCCAGGCGGGATAGAGCCGCCTCGAGGCGTGGAAGCGCTCCAACACCCTGGGCGCGTGCACGAAGCGGGGCCGGAAGCTGTGCAGGTTCCGGGAGGCCATGTCGATGACGATCCACCGCCCGGTGTGCCGCTCCCGCCCGATGACGGTGACCTTGTCGCCGCCCGGACCCCAGTGGCCGGCGCTCACGTACACCTTCGCCCCGCCGCGGAAGGACTTCGTCCCGCGCCGCAGTTGTTGACCGCCGGCGCCGTAGCGCCGCCACCACACGACGTTCGCCGAGATGAGCCACACCGGCTCCGGTGCCCCGCTGGTCTCCATGCTCATCGCGTGTCCCCCCGGTACATGACGACGTGCTCCACGCGGTCCCCCCGTGGGCCCGCGTACGGTACCCACCGCGGGGCGCGCGGCGCGAGCGGATATCCGGCGCATCCGGCCGCGCGGGCGGCGAGCGGTCCCCGTAACTCCTGGGCTCACGCCGGGGGGCGGCCGATCGGGAGGAGGTACTGGAGGGGCTGGTCCAGGCCGTCCAGGCCGAACAGCTCGTGCGCCAGGTCGTCGCGGAAGCCGCCCAGCGGGGTCGTCGCCAGCCCCAGCGCCGATGCCGTCAACAACAGGGACTGCGCGAGGTGCCCGGCCTCCAACAGGCCCATCCGCAGCGCCCGCAGGCCGTACCGCCGGCGCAGCCGGCCCAGGTCCACGTACAGGCCCAGTACCGCCGGCGCCTCGTCCACGACCACGGCGCGCGGGTCGTCGGGCGGCGCGGAGGTGTACGCCGACAGCGCCGCGATCTCGTCGAGGGACGGCGCGTCCGCCACGCGCCGCAACGCCCGCCGGTCGGGCACGCAGTGGTAGGTGCCGGGAGCCAGTCCGTCCACCCCGAGGGCGAAGAGCCGCAGGCCCGCCGTGTACAGGGCCCCCGCGCTCGGGTAGGGGCGGTGCCCGACCAGGGGGTCGGCGCCCGTCGTGTGGCTGACGGCGTGGGCGCCCCACAGCAGCGCGCCGAGCCCGGCGGCCGTCAGCGGCCCCGTGAGCGAGCCCCGCACGGTACGCCGCCCCGCGATGGCGGCCCGCAGCGTGACGTCGGGCACCGGCCCGGCCGGGAGGCCCACTTCGGGTCCGGCGGGCAGCTCCTCCGCAGGGGCGTGGCGGGGGACGATCTCGTGCTCCCGGCCGATCCGGAACTTGCTCCGCTCCAGGTACTGGAGGTCGGGAGCGAGATGGCCCGTGGGGAAGTGGGAGGCCGGTTGCCCCGCGTCGAGGAGCGCGTGGGCGGCCAGCAGGCAGACGGCCCGCTCCTCGTCGGGGGCCGTGCCCAGCCGGTTGAGGAGGTCGTGCAGCCGCGCCGCCCACACCGCCTCCCGCGCCCGCGCGGCGCCGCCCCCGCCGCCCTCCCGCTCGTCCGCCTCCCGCACCGCCGCCGCCCACCGCGCCACCGGGCCCGCGGCGACGCCGCGCCCCAGCTCCTCGCGCAGGGCCGCGGCGCGCGCGGCGAGGCCCTCGCGCTGCGCGGCGTGGACCGCGTTCACCTGCGCGTGCACGACCGCCCCGGGCAGCCGGGTCACCTGGTGGGCCGGTGCCGCGCCGTCCGCCGGATCCGCCGCCGGCCCCGGGGGCCGTCCCGGCTGCCCGCGCAGCCACCGCGCGCTCTCGGAGCGGTCCATCCCCAGGGCCCAGGCCGTCGCGTGCGCCAGATCGGCGGCCGCCGCCAGCCGTCCGCTGCCGCGCCCCGTCACGGCGACCACCTCGACCGCGATCCGGGAGGCGCACGCCGCCAGCGCCTCTCCCGCCGCCTCGTCGGCCGCTGCCGCGCCGTCCGCGACCTCCAGGACCTCCGCGGCTTCCGCGACCTTCGGGGATCCGGCCAACGCCGCCGCCGCGCCCGGCTCGGCGCCGCGCAGCCGCACCCGCAGGTGCGGGCCGCCATGGTCAGGTCCGTCGTCCGCGCGGACGAAGGACCAGGCCGTGGCCGCGCCCGCACGGACGAGGCCGTCCAACAGCGGCGCGACCTCCCGCACGAGGAAGTCGTCGGCGGTTTCCGGCGCGGTCCGCAGGGAGAAGTGCAGGGCCGGCCAGGACTGTCCGGGGCCGGAGGTGGACGACGCCACGGCGGTTCTCCTCGGTGCTCGATGGGTCAGGGGAAGGGGTGCGGGTGCAGGGCCAGGTCCTCATGGCGCAGCGGAGCGGGGGCCCTGCCCAGCCGGTGGGGCACCTCCAGCAGCCGGGGCAGACCCCGGGTGCGCCGGTTCACGTGTCCGAAGGTCATGGGCAGCGCGCCGGGCACCACCGCCTTGGCGCCGTACAGTCCGAGGCGCTCGCGCACGCCCGCCTCGTCCTGGCCGACCACGATCACCTCCAACCCCGCCCCGGCCAGCCGCCGCACGGTCGTGTCGAGCAACTCCGCCAGGTCCGCGACCGGTTCCGGCGCGTCCGGCCAGGCATCGCGCCACGGGAGCCGGCGGTCGCCGCCGTCGACGGAGTCCAGGAGGAAGCCCAGCCGCGGTCGGGCCTCGGGCAGGGCGTACAGCGCCGTGTGGTCGGCCAGGGTCCGCACCAACTCGGGCTCCTCCAGCATCGGCAACAGCCGGGCCCGGCTGAACTCCTCCGGCTCCGCCCGCATCCGTTGCGGGGCGTTGAAGACGTTCGTCACCGCCTCCACCACCGCCCCGCGCACGGCCACCCGTGGATCGTGGTGCGCTCCCGCCGCCACGAACACCTGGGGGGCGGCCGCCCGTGGATCTCCGTACGCGGCGACCGCGATGACGGCAGGGATGCCGAAGTCGTTCGTCGCGTCGAACAGGTCGAGCCGGTAGCCGGCCGACTCCGCGCGGTCCGCCAGGTGCGCCACCTCCAGGTCGTCACCGGGCAGTGCGATCCGACGCAGCGGTGTGGTCCCGTACCAGGCCATCAGGAAGGCATCCCGCTCAGCGACCTCGAACAGGCCGTAGAGCGCAGCCTCTTGGGGGCTGTTGCCGAGCCCGCAGCCGCTGGAGCACTCGTAGACCACCCGCGCGCGCCCCGGGCTCGGGTCCCAGTAGGCAACGTGCTCGGGCACGGCGGTCACCCGGTCGCGGGTGAGCGACCAGCCGTGCACCCAGTCCAGGGCGAGCTCCGGGTGGTAGGCGACGCTCGACGACGCAGGATGGCCGTGGTGGGAGGGATCGGGCAGCCCCAGTCGCTCCGGGTCCACCGCGCGCTGCGGCCCCAACTCGGCGTAGGACGCGTGCAGTACGGTACGCCGGCCCTGCGGGCTCATCCCCGTGAGGCGTTCGACGGCCTCGAAGAGGGCCACCCGCTCGCTCGCGTCCCAGTCGCCCGCCCGGCCGTAGCCGCCGTCGCGCAGGTCCCGCCCGTAGGTGACGTACGCGCTGGTCAGGCTGTGCACCGAGTCCTCGGTCCGGGTCACCCGGTGGACGGGGCCGAAGCGCTCGTCGTACAGCGCGGCCCGCAGATCCTCCCGTCCCGTACGGTCGTTGGGGCCGCGCAGCACGGTGGGGTCCGACAGCGGTCGCGGTGCGCGGGGCGGACGGGCGGCGTCCGCGTCGTCCGGCGGCAGCGGCAGGCACACCGGGCAGCCCCCGACCGGGCGGAAGGCGTGGTCGGACCAGGTGGTGCGGCCGCTGTGCACGATCCGTACGAGCGCCCCCGATCCGGCGTCCGGGTGTCGCGGGTCCGCGTCCAGCATGCCGGCCGCCGACGCGGCGACCGCGTCGGCCATCGCGGGGGAGGGATTCCCGGCCAGCCGCAAGGCGGGCCCGTGCCAGGGCACCCGGCCGCCGATGGTGGCCAGCCTGCGGTACTCCGTGCAGGAGAGGCAGCCCACCGCGCCGGGCCGCAGCACGGGTCCCACCACGGTGACCGCGCCGTCGCAGCGGACCGGGACCAGCGTGACGGGGTGGGCGAGGGCGTGTCGGGACAGCTCGGCGGCGGCCTCCAACGTCCAGTCGTCCAGCACGACGACGGCCCGGCCCGTGGTGCGCGCCAGCGCGCCGCGGACGTCGAGCACGGTCACGTCGAGGGCGTCCAGGGCCGCCGCGAGGGCCGTGCCCGCGTGCGCGGAGGTCGTGTCCGCGGTGTTCGTGTGTGCGGTGTTCGTGTGCGCGGAGGTCGTGGTCATCACCGTCCGCCTTCCGGGTCGTTGGCGTGGACAGCGGTGTCGAGGGCGGTGAATCCGCATCCGCGCAGGGCGGTGAGCAGTTCCCGACCGCCGGGCCCGACGGGGATCCACGGGCGGGTGCGCAGTCCGGTGGCCTCGGTGAGGACGGCGTGCAGGGCCCGTTCGCGGCCGGCGACCCCGCTCCACCAGCCCGTCGTCCACCGCTCGTCCTCCCAGGGCGCCGGGACGACCCCGGCCGTCGCCAGCACGCACAACTCCCCGCCGTGCGAGGTGATCTGACGGTCCGTCCCTCGCGTCGTTCCGGCTTGTACGCGGGTCAGCGCGGCCAGCACCGCGAAGGTCGCGGCGTCCGCCGCGGTGGCTTCGACGGCCTGCCCGAGCAGTCGCCCGTTCCTCCTGTGGAGGTGCTCGTGCACGTCGGCCCGGTGGGCGCCCCCGCCGGCGACGAGCGGGGTCACGGTCAGCGCCGCCCGAACGCCCAGCCGGTCGGTGAGTGTGCGCCACCAGTGGCGGGCCTGCGGATGGTCCGAGCCGTACGTGTCCCAGGGCGCGGGCGGGGCCGCCGCGAGCCCCGGGGCCAGCGCGGCCCGGCGCAGCGCCCGGCCCAGCGCGTGCTCGGGCCCCGCGCCCACCACCGGCGCGGAGCCTCCCGGCCCCGGCCCCGCCCGCAGCTCGGCCGTGCGGCACAGGGCGTCGATCCGGGCGAGGTCCGCCCGTACGCCCCCGGACGTGATCCCCGCGCCGCCCGGCGCCGCGCAGTGGACCAGGGCCACCGGCAGCTGGGGCAGGGAACCCGCCTCGGGCGCCGGCAGCGGGCCGAGCCGTACGTCGCCGAGCGCGGCCACGGCCACCAGTGCCCGCGCCAGCGTCCGGGGTGCCGGGGCGGCGGCGCCGCCCCGGCCCAGCCAGGGGTGGTGGGCCGAGCGGGCGGTGCGCTCCTCGACGACCAGGGCGAGGGGGATCCGGGCCCCCGGCACCCGCCCGGCGGCGCCGACGGCCCCGTAACCGTCTTCGGCCGCTGCTTCGCTCCCGGCGTCCTCCTCCCCGGGGTCGGGCAGGCCGGCCACGGCCGCCAGCAGCCGTTGTACGGCGGCCCCGGCCACCAGCGCCGCGAGCTCGTCCTCGGGCATCGGCGGTGCCCCGGTCCCGGAGTCCGGGTCCGGGCCCCCGGTACGGCCGCGCCGCAGCCGGTCGGCGATCGCCTCGGTGTCCGCGCGCGCCGCCCCGAGCCCACCGACCGGTGTGACGAAAGCGGCGCCCGGGCGCACGGACGCCCCGACCGCCAGCACGCTCCCGTCCGCGCGGGCGGCCGAGAGCAGCACCCTGTCCGGGGCGCCGGCCGTCCCGGGGACCGCCGTGGCGGTGACCCCGGTCCGTGTCAGGGCCCGCCGGGCGGCAGCGGCCACGGGGGCACTCGGGTCGAGGGCGTGGACCTCGACGCGGGCGTCGCGCAGGGCGGCGGTGGCCTCGGCGGGCCGGTCGGCGACGGTCCGCAGCCAGCGCTCCGCAGCGCCGCCGGTGGGCGGCGCCGTCTCCTCGACCAGCATCCCGTGCAGGTCCAGTTGCTGGATCAGCGTGCACAGCGCGGTGCGCAGCGGTGTGCCGACCGGGGTGCGGTCGGCGAGGCCCGCACCGCCGTCCTCGCGCAGGGCCTCCTCCAGCATCCGCCACAACCCGGCAAGCGCGGGGCTGCCCTCCAGCGTGACGCTGGCGGACCACCCGCGCAGGTGCAGGCCCCGTGCGAGCGCGGTGGCCGTGACGCCCGGCCGCAGGCGACTCCGGCGCACCGCGTCCAAGGCGTCGGGCGGCGCGGCGCTCACGCGTCGCACCCCGCCCGGTAGGTCTCCACCACGACTTCGACGGCGCGCGCGGGCCGGTCCCGACCGCCCGGCCGCGGGAGGGCCTCCTCCAGCACCACCCCGTCAAGATGGCGGGCCAGCCACCGGTCGAGGCAGCGCAGGTGCAGGGCGTTGCCGAGGTCGACGAACTGCGGTTTGGGAACGGCCAGCCGGCTCATCGTGCGCCGCAACGCCCCGGCGTCCCCGTCACCGCCTCCGGCCGCCTCCCCGACCGCGGGGCCCTTCGCCGGGTGCAGGAACAACTGGTCCGGGACGCCGAGCAGGGCGCGCCAGCGGGCCGCGGCGGCGAAGGGGACTTCCCCGTCGGCGGCCAGGGCGGCCCGCAGGGCGGCGACCGTACCGCCGGTCAGCGTCCAGCGGCGCCGCCGCAGCACGAGGTCGCGGTGCCGCAGCCGGGGAGTGCGTACCAAGGGACCGCCCGGCACCTCGGTCACCACCTCGGGCACCAGCGCGTCGAAGGAGACGACGCCTTCGGGGTGGTCGTGGACCAGGGGTGCGCTGCGCGTGGTGAGCAGGCTGGGCACCAGCAGCCCCGGGTAGAAGACCTCCAGCGGCTCGCCGGTGGACCGCATCCGCAGCCGGACCTGATCGGTCGCCGGGTCGTGGAAGAGTTCCACGTCGGCCTCGTCGATCGGACTCCGCGAGTGCTGAGCGTCCTGCGCGTGCCGCGGACCGTACTCCTCGGAGACGATCTCGTCGGGCAGGAACAGCGGGTGCAGATTGGCGTTGAAGCCGCGTACGGGCCGGAACTGCGCGAGCCGGGCGTCCGGGGCCGTGGCCCGGTCCGCCTCCCGCGCGACCAGCTCGCCGGCGCGGGGGTCCACCAGGTCCAGGAAGCGGCTGCCGATCCGGCCCCAGCCGCCGTACACGTGGTTGAGGCAGAGCAGGCGCGTCCGGGCGTCGTACTGGAGGAAGTGCGCGTAGGACACGGGGCGCACCGCCGCCGAGCGGGGCAGCCGGCCGCCGAAGTCCGCCACCAGCTGCGGCGGCAGGACGACATCGGCGTCCGGGTCCGCCGCGCTCGCGGCGTGTTGGCGTACCGCCTCGGTGAACGCCCGTCGTAGCCGGGTCAGTTCGGCGGCTCCCGAGGGCAGCTCGACGGATCCGTCGTCCGCGCCCAGGAGCGCCGCGCGGGCGGTGTCGTCCCAGGCCGCGACCGACTCCGTACCGAAGTCCCAGACCGGGTGGCAGACCCCGCCGGGGCCGAAGCGGGCGACGAAGCGGTCCCGCAGGGCGCGGCGCATCACGTGCCCGAGGTCGAAGAGTTCGGCCAGCGCCGCCACTTCGCGCAGGGTGGCGTGGTCACCGTCGTCGAGGAGGCCGTCCGTGGGCGCCGGGCGGGCGGCCACGACGTCCTCCGTCAGCAGGGTCGGCGTCCGACCGCCTCCCGGTAGGGCACCGCCCGCCGCCTCCAACAAGGTGGTCCACCGCTCCCGCAGGACCGTCAACAGCCGCGCGCGTTCACCGGGGCCGGCCGCACCGAACTTCGCCGTGGCGTGCGCCACTTCGTCGACGAGCCCGGCCAGCTCGGTGTCCGTCCCGTCCGCCCCGTCCGTCCCCTCGCGCAGCCAGGCGGCCAGCCGCGCCAGCGGATCGGGCTCGTGCGGGCCCACGGGGGGCACCGGGACGAGGAGCCCGGCCGCGATCAGCTGCTCCACGTACGCCGACGCGGCCGCGAGGTCCCGCGGCCGGGCCAGCGCCGCCGCGAGCCGGGCGGGCGTGCGGGGCACCCGGCACAGCGCCGTCACCCGCTCCAGCGGGTCGCTCGCCGCGACCGCCACTTCGTCCTCGTCGGTGAGGACGAAGCGGCCGAAGGAGGAGGCGGAGCGGGTGCGCGCGAACACGGCCCGGCCGTCGTCCCACCGGGCCGGGCTGGCCATCCGGTGGGGGAGCCGGGCGCGCCGGCGCGGATCCGACAGCAGCGCCTCGCACAGCGCGGCCACCAGGGTCCGGCTGGTCCGTACCGAGGTGACGGTGGAGCCCAGCAGGTCCCGCTCCCCCCACTCGGCTCCGGGCGACCGCGGGACGGGCGCCGCCGGGGCGGGCGCCGCGTCGGGCAGCGGACCCCAGCCGACCGCGGTGAACCAGGACAGCGGGCTGGTCCTGGTCCCGGCGCGCAGGGCGTGGCGCAGCACCCCGGGCTCCTCCTTGCGCGCCCGCCGCCCGCTCGTCCCCGCGCCGGCGCGCTCCACCGCGGCCAGGAGGTCGGCGCCGCTGTAGGAGGCGGCGAGGGCGAAGGCCGGCTCCCGGCACTGGGCGCCCAGCGCCTCCCGCTCCGCGGGGGGGGGGGGGGGGAGGGGGGGGGGGGGAGGGGGGGGGGGGGGGGGGGGGGGGGGGGGGGGGGGGGGGGGGGGGGGGGGGGGGGGGTGTCCGT